>JABUEZ010000017.1 GCA_013314795.1 Candidatus Profundicultor aquiphilus
TTTTTTCTCTGATGATTTCCATTTCGTGTTCCACGAATTCTTTCCATTCGGTATTGCCTTCCATGCGGGGATGTCGGAGCAACCAGTCCAACCCCACGAGATACATATCATATATCGAGCCAACCCGGTAAGTGTCAAGAGGAGAAGGATAGAGGAAACGACGTACCCAGGTTTTAAAAATGGCACTCCTTGAGACTTTCGCCAGGTGTTCCCTTGCTTTATCCTGTTCTTCGGCAAAAAAGCGTTCACGGTATGTTCCTTGGAGTTTCTCAAAGTAGGAATTCAGGTAGTTTTCTAAATCTCTGGCCAGTCGCTCTTTCCCCAGGCTATCGAAATCGTACTGTTTCCATTTCTCGGGATTTTCGATCCGGAAGGTGACATCTCCTTGAAGAACAATGAAGTCGTTTCCATAACCTTCTTTAAAGAAAGCCATCCCCTTATCCCAGAGATATCTCAGCGCGCCAATGATCCCTCCCTGGAACGATGGTTCAACCTCCTTGAGGATAAAACTCACTTGCACGTTCTGAGGGTGTGACGTTGATCGGTGGGTGAAGCCGAAAGGCCGGGGGATGGAGACGAGGAATTTTTTTCCTCCCAGTTCGATGGGTCCTTTTTGGATGACCTCAACCTTTTCACCCCACAGACCCTGCCAGCCAGGGATAAACCGGCGTACGATCAGAAAATCCTCTGCGTCTACGAGGTGCAAGCTGAAAGTGAGAAAAGTTATGCCAATCATAAGAGAAGACAGAAGAAAAGTTCTCAAAGGAGTGAGGGAAAACTTTGATTCTGGAGGGAAGAAAAACTCATCGCATATTACCGGGTCGAAAATGAATTTTTTCTTCCTCTCCTGCGGTTGTGAAAAGAGTAAATGCAGTTCACGATAATAATTCACCAGAGTTTCGAGTTGCTTTGGTTCACATTTTGCAGTTAACTCTATCCTGAGTTTTTTTTCTAACTGATAGAACATCTCCGCGATTTCTCGGGTTTTCCCCGGATTTGGCTGAGTAGAACACTCCTCAAAGAGGTTTGCCATACGAGACGACCATTCTTCATAAAATGGAGAAGAGAAAAATTCTTTAAGGGGAAGATTCGAAGTGGTGGTAAATGTTTCCTGCTGAAAGTTGGAATTTGACCAGTGTTCCAGTTCTTGGTGGAAAGAGGTAAGGAGTTCATGTTCTTTCCAGCTCAAGTTGAGGTTTTCGGTGTTTTGACGGAACTTCTGGAGCAACAAGGCAATCTGGGTGTAATCTCTTTTTTCCAGGCTGGTGGCAAGTTCCTGAAGCAGGACTTGCATTTCTTTCGGCGTGATCCGGTGAATTAACCTGCGCACATCGTGCTGCAATTGTTCAATGACCGGGAGTTTGAGGAACTCTCTCATTTTCAGAAAAGCAAAACGTCGCCGGTGCACAAAAATGGTATCGCCGATGAGGAGTTTACTGTAGACCATATAGAGAAGAGGAGCAATAATGAGTACCACTCGAGCATAGTTATTGAGGTAATCACCCATAAGGACAAAGAGAGAGTCGACGATTCTGGAAATGAGGCCAATATTCCAGATGGCGTAAGAAAAGAGTGCCAGAATGATGATCTGGATGATGTCTCGCCCCAGGGTGTGCTGATATTCTCTGGACCAGCGGTTGAAAAGCCTTTCGGTGTGTTTGACGCCTCGTTCAACGGTTGTTGCGTCCGGAGAAAAGCTCTGTATCTCGTGAAGGATGCCGATTCTTTTCCCCTGCTGGAGGAGGGTGAAAATCTGAGAAAAAGTTTTTTTTGCTTCTTCTTCAGAAGTGACGAACGACTTCCGGTTGCGATCAAAAGGATGAGGTATCTCCAGGTGGACGATGTGTTTATACTTCACTGGTTGAATTTTTCCCCCTTTACTTCCACACGGATGGTTCCGTCGATAAAAGCCAGTCCCTGAAGGATTCTTTCTCGCCGGGACTGGGCAAACGTCTCAATGGTGCGCCCCACGCATCCGGTGTGATACTGATAGAAATCAGGGGCCAGTGCAATCCCGGTTTTCCAGAAGAGAGGACCAAGAAGATAAACGCCCTCATACACCGGTAATTCCCTCTCCACGAAGAAAGGAAATTCTCGAAACAGAGCTTCAAATTTTTCGGGAAAGATTTCTAAGCCCATTTTGCGGATATAATTACGGATAAAAATGGTTTTTTGAATGGAAGGGTAGCGATTGAGAATTTCGTTCCGATATTTCGGAACCAGAAATGGCCACCGTTTCCGGATGGAACACTCTAATTTTTCCAGGATTCTGAGAGGATATCGCAAGCGAGCGATTTCTTCGCGCTCCTCAGGACTAAAGTGATCGTGGAGAAGGAGCATAATTCCGGCATTCTTATAGACGAATTCGCTCTCCAGAGTGGTGGTCTCATGGAGGCTGGAATAGACCTTGAGATTCTGGGAATACTGAAGGAGATAATCCTGCAGGGCCAGAATTCTCCGACTGCGCAGGGTAGGGTTCTTACGGCCAAAGACGGCATTCGTATCCTCCCATCCAAAGAGGTTGCGAATGTGTTGCATCCCTATCACCACTGGCGTATGCACTTCTTCTCCGCTGCGGTCCACATAAGCTCGGGTCTCTTTATGCCATCCATCGGGGTCGATGACCGGAAGAAAAACTAGGTGGGTGTTTGCAAGAATCTCGTCTCTTTCTTTTCCCTCTTTGAGAAGGGAAAAGAAAGCGCTCAAAAGTGTTGCTGAGTGAAGCTTTTCCCCTCCGTGGCAGGTTGCTTCGAAAACCAGGGTGTTCCGGGAGGTGGAACGGTTTCCAATTTCCAGAATCGGAATTTTTCGTCCCTGAGACGTAATAAAGTCGGTACTACCTTCGGGAAGAAAGGCGAATCGAGTTTCAAAGGGCGAAGATGGAGCGTGTCGCTGAAACGCAGTGACCAATCGTTCCATGAATTCTTCATAACTCAGGTCGAGCCAGGTTTCGAAATTGGAAGCCAATGAATAATCGATTATTCCGGTATCTTCATAGGGTATTCTTTTTTTCATGGCTTTCTTCTTTCCAGGGGAAAAGCGGTATTGGAGGGCGCAGGAACCGGTGCCATTCGCTGTGTTCGGTGGCCTGGGTGGCTGGCCAGTAAAAGTCCTTTAAAAATCCAAGTCCCAGTTTGGTACAGAGGCGGGCGGCTTTGTTGAATCCCTCTTCCTCGTGGACAAGTTCGTTGAGGGTTCGGAGGGCGATATTTTCCACCACTCTCAGGGACAAGTTATCGAGGATTTCTTCTAAACCGGCTTCGATGACCTGGTAATGTTTGAGGATTTCCAGGTAGTTTCGGTCTTCGAAGTAGGGGTCACCAATGATCATATCCCAGGTCATGGGTTGGAATCCGGCAATCCCATGCATGATGAAGACGATGGGGAAAAGACGGTGCAGGATTCCGTAAAATCCTCGCATTCGAAAACGACCATAATGGTAAAAGATTTGGCGCTGTCGTTCTTCATTCACAAGTAACGCATCTTCTTTGTAGAGGGTATCCAGAATCCCCTTCTTAAGATATTCAACAATCTCCTGAGAAGTTTTCCTGGGGGTTATAGAAAGTGCAGAGGATTCTTCGGTGATGGTTAAAAAATCAGGAGGTAGGGAAAAGAGGAATTCAACCTCTTCTTTCTTACCCACATGGAGGACGATTTCTGCATCTTCTCCCTGGTAGATTTTCTGGTATCTTACCATTCGCTCTTCCACAAAGAAGGGGTGGTGGGGTGAAAAGAGGGTGTACGATTCCTTGGCGGAGAGCTTATACAGATGAATTCTGGGCATAAACGACCTCTTGAAGGTACGGATTCAGATCTAAAGAGAGATTTCGGGTTGGGGTGATGAGTTTTGGGGTTATGATTTCTGGAATTAAGAGGATGTCCCCTAGGAAGAAACGGGCCAGTTTTTTTAGAGGAGTATGAGCAATGCTTTGGAGAAGAAAACTTTCTTCCTTTTCTCTAACAAGGAGATCTTGGTAGATTTTGCGGATTTCTCGAAAGGCAAAATTCCTTTTCTCGTTTTCCCGACAAAAATTGATGAGCTCCAGGAGCGCATCTTTTCCCGCTTCCTGCAGTTCCGTATAGAAAGAAAGAACCTGATTTACCGCTTCCTGGCGTTTCTGATCTTTTCCCAAGACAATTCTTTTTTTGCGGCATCTTTCTAAATATTTGACTTTCTTCCTCTTCCACCAGTTATCGATCCCAGCGAGCGCCAGATAAGGCTGGCGGAACCATATGAACCACCAGGTGTTCACGCTGAAGAGCCCAATAATGTAAGCGAGAAGACACAGTGAAAACATAAAACGGTAGTTTTTCCCCAGTTGTTCGTAAAGGTTGAGTCGGTACAAGAAACTATCAATGATGTTTTCGAAAGAGCTGAGGATTGCTTCCTGTTCTCCTTCTGAAAGGGGAAAAGGAAGAGAAGGAGTATAGAGTTCTATTTCCAGTAGCCATGGGTTCCGGCCACCGGTTTTTCCTCCCAGCTCGGAAATGCGCACCGGAAGCCCTGCGATCCAGGCTCCTTCTTCATACCAACCGGAGAGATGAACCGGTAGTACGTATCCGGGGATCTTCACTTCCTCGATATTTTCTCTCCAGTCAATCACTTTCTCTTGGTGTCACCTCACCTGTACAGTATAATAACAAAAAAACCAGGAAACGCAACGAAGATTGGTGGAGACGAAGAATGATTAAAGTGCGGGTGCAAGATTTAAAGCCGGGAATGATCATAGGATATCCACTTCTACGGGATGACGGAGTGGTATTGCTTCGAGAGGGTGTTACCCTCACCAACCGCTTGATTGTTCGCATCAAAGAGGCCGGTTTTGAGTATGTTTATATTCACGATCGGCGTTTCCGGGATGTCGATTTAGAAGAAACCATTTCGTATGACGTTCGTCGTCAGGCTCTTTTGACGCTTAATGATTCGTTTTTCAGTATTGTTAAGGGGAAACAGACTTCTCTCGAGCCGATCCGGAGATTGGTTGATGAGATCATTGATGAGGTCTTGAGCAGTAAAAGATCGGTAGTGAGCCTTGTGCAGCTCCGCCAGCATGATGATGCCGTCTTTTCTCATTCGGTTAATGTTTCAGCGCTCTCGGTATTTCTGGGGAGGTTTCTGGGGTTATCCCGTCAGCAGTTGCGGATGCTGGCCCTGGGGAGTCTCATGCATGACCTGGGGAAAGTGAAGGTTCCACTGGAAATTCTCAATAAACCCGGGAAACTCCTTCCTGGGGAATGGGAAGTGATGCGCAATCATCCTCTCTGGTCGGTGGAGCTCATGACCGGAAAGGCTCCGGAAGAAGTGGTGAGCATCATGGTTGCCCTTCAGCACCACGAACGCCTGGATGGGAGTGGATACCCCTATGGGCTTCTGGAAAACGATATCCATTTTCTTTCTCGGATCTGTGCCTGCAGCGATGTCTATGATGCTCTGACGGTGGATCGTCCTTACCGGCAGCGGTTTTCCTATGCTGAAGCCCTGGAGTACCTCATGGGGAACGCCGGAAAACTCTTTGACCTTCAGGTGGTTACGGCCATGGTGCGCCATATTGCCCCCTATCCGGTGGGAGAGACAGTGCGGTTAACCACCGGTGAAATTGGGGTGGTGGTGAAGCTCAACGAAGGACTCCCCATTCGTCCGGTAGTGCGGGTCATCCGGGATCAGAACGGGAATGCCCTGGAGAGACCCAGAGATATAGACCTTTTAAAGGAATTGACGGTGGCGATTCTCTGTCAGGCTGAAGAGGACGCTGAGGGATTCTACCCCCGGAACGAAGTTCCACCGATTACCGAAAGGGCGTTTCTTGATTGAACCTGTAGGAAGGAACTCCCGTCGCAGTGGAGGTCGTTCCATTCTGGGAAACCCTCTCGACAGGAAGAGAAAAACAGTCCATGATGGTGGACAATTTGCTGAAGGCTTCGAAGGATGTTTTCTCTTTTCTGTCTTTCCAGATAAAAACTGTTTCCCTCTTTCTGGGTGTACCACGATTGGGTGGAGGAAAGAGAGGGGAACGCTTCGACCAGTCTTTTCCAGGAATCGGCGCGAGGTTTGAACGTCGAGACCACCACCTGACGGACGAAGGCGGAGAGTTGCTGCAGGATTTCTTCCCACTCCTTAGGATTGTCGTTTATCCCCGGGATAATGGGGTCAAGTCGCAATAGAGTGGGAATACCGGCCCTGGAAAGTTCCTGAAGGGCTTGAATGCGTGCTTCCGGTTCCGGGGCGTGAGGTTCGAGTATTTTTGCTTTCTTTGGATCGATGGTGGTGATGGTGAGGCTCACTGCGGCTTTCATTTCCTTCAGGATATCAATGTCTCGGATTACTAAGGGTGATTTGGTAAGAATAAGCACCGGAATTCCGTGGTCTTTACACATTTTGAGGATGGTGCGGGTGTACTGTTTTTCTTCTTCTTCCATGGGGTAAGGGTCGGAGGAGTTGGAGAGAGACAAATAGGATGATTTGATTTTTTGCAGTTCTTTTTGCACGGCTTGGAGAAGATTTTGTTTTTCTCGAACCACAAAAGCCTGAGGAATAAAAGAGGTGATATAGCAGTACAGGCAACTGTGTCGGCAACCCGTGTAGGGATTGAGGGTATATTTTGGGGGGCAGGTACAAAATTTCCCTTTCCAGGGGTCAAAGTGCTGAATCAATGCCATATTTCCATTATACTTGAAGAAGGAATTGAGCTCAACCGGAGGTGAAGGAGATGGTCTGGAAGAAATGCCCCTGGGAAATGGTCGTGGATAAGGCTTTTCGAGCGATTCAAAATGTGGGTGGTCTTCTTCTGGTGACGGAAGGACAGGCCCAAAAGCCCAACGTGATGAGTATCGGCTGGTTTACCCTTGGAATTGTGTGGCGAAAACCGGTGGCGGTGGTGCTGGTGCGTCCCTCTCGGTATTCGTTCCAGCTTCTGGAAGAAAACCCAGTTTTTACCGTCAATGTTCCGCAGGAGACGATGCATAGGGAAATTGAGCTCTGTGGGAGCTATTCCGGCCGGAATACCGATAAATTTGCGCTGTGTGGCTTTACTCCTCGATATGGTGAGGATCCTACAGTGCCAATGATCGATGAATGTCAGGTGTCTCTCCTTTGCTCGGTGGTGCAAAAAACTAAAGTTGAGCCTTCGACTTTTATCGCTCCAATCGTCACCGAGTTTTATCCCCGGGATGACTTTCATTTTGTGTATTTTGGCGAAATCAAGGAAGCCTGGCAGAAGGAGAACGATTAATCGTTCTCCTTCTCGGTTTTGGGTGTGAAGGCTTTGAGAATTTCCATGGGAAGGGGGAAGACCACAGTGGTGGCATTCTCGGCAGAAATATCACTTAAAGTCTGAAGATACCGCAGTTGCAGGGCGATGGGGTTTTCGGCAATGATTTTGGCTGCCTGGGAGAGTTTTTCGGCTGCCTGAAATTCCCCTTCGGCGTTGATGATTTTTGCCCGCCGCTCCCTCTCGGTTTCGGCCTGCCGGGCCATGGCTCGTTTGAGTTCTTCGGGGAGAGTCACTTCTTTGATCTCCACCGCCGAGACTTTAATGCCCCAGGGGTCTGTCTTTTCATCGATGATTTTTTGCAGAGCTTCGTTGATTTTGTCCCGGTGAATGAGGAGTTCGTCGAGCTCTGATTGACCGACTACGCTGCGCAGTGTGGTCTGGGAAATGAGCGAGGTGGCTAAGATATAGTTTTCCACTTTGGTTACCGCAGCTTCTGGATCCATAACCCGGAAATAGACCACGGCGTCAACTGTTACCGGAACGTTGTCACGGGTGATGAGTTCCTGTTTGGGGACATCCATGGTCATCACCCGCAGGTCCACTTTGACCAGCTGGTCCACAAAGGGGATGACAAAGAAAAGCCCCGGGCCCTTTGCGCCCACGAGTCGGCCCAGACGAAAGATAACTCCCCGTTCATATTCTCTGACCACTCTGATGGCTGCAACCAGGAAAATGATAACGATGATTCCCACCGTAAAGAGAATGCCCATTATTTTATCCCTCCCTTTTTACCATCAACGTTTGTCCTTCTTTGCGAAGGATTTTGACTTTTTCGCCCTGCTTCACCGGTTCTTCACTCCTGGCCCACCATAGTTCCCCTTCAACCACAATGAATCCCTCTGGGAGAAGGTCTTCTTTGGCGATGCCGGTTTTTCCGGTTAAGGTTTCTATTCCGACTCTGACCTTTTTTCGTATAGTTCTGGCCACTCCCACTAGAAAAATGAGGAAAAGTGCTGCAATACATGCTACCATAGCGACAATGAGAGATTTTGAAACGATAACCCCCTTTTCGGGGTTAAACAAAGTTAGTGATCCCAGAAACAGTGATAAAATACCCCCCACACTCAGAATGCCGATCCCTGGAACAACAAGAAGATCCAGGATCAAAAAGAGTAAACCCAGGACGATGAGAAGAATTCCCACGAAGTTGACCGGGAGTATAGAAAAGGCGTAAAAAGCAAGAAGAACTAAAATACCTCCGAAAACCCCCGGAGCGATCGTTCCGGGGTTGGCCAGTTCAAAAATGATACCCAGTGCACCCAGGGTGAGGAAAAGGTAGGCAAGATTGGGGTTTAAAATGGACTGGAGCGTTTTTTCTTTCCAGTTCATTGCTATCCGGATAATCTGAGGATCTTTAACCTGCAAGGTGGTAAAAATTTCTTCCGTGCTGGATACCACACCATCGATAAGACCGTGTTTGAGGGCCTCCTTTTCAGTAAGGGAAATGCTTTCCCGGACCATTTTTTCCGCGATTTCCGGGTTACGTCTGCGGGTTTCGGCCAGAGAACGCATGAACGAAGCGGCGTCGTTAACGATTTTTTCGCTTACCATCTGCCCTTCCACGGTGACAGGGTGGGCGGCTCCCACGGTGGTATTGGGGCTCATGAAGGCGTGGTGTGAAGCAATAAGGAGGAAACTCCCCGCCGAAGCGGCCCTGGCACCCTGGGGTGAAACGTAAACCACGATGGGTATCGAAGACTGGAGGAAAGTCTTGACAATGTTACGCATCGATTCTTCCAGACCTCCAGGTGTGTCCAGGGAAAGGATCACAAACTGAGCATTTTCCTGGACGCTTCGTAAAAGAATTCTCTGAATAAACTCTTCGGTGACTGGTGTAATGGCTCCCTGGATTTCCCCGATGACCACCGTATCCTGGGAATGAGAATAAATCCACCGATACGGATGGACGAGAAGAAGTATGATGGTGAATACGACGCAGAACTTCTTCATCGTAGTTCCCCTCTTTCATTGTAGCATAGAGAAATATTTCGTGTATAATACTTCCGAGATAAATGGAAAGAAGGGTGTGGATTTTGAAGATTGTGCTCATTGCCCCCGATGCCGGGGGTGTGAAAAAGAAAAAAGCGCGGTACGTCCCTTTTCCTCAAGCGAGTCTCCCCCTTATTGCTGCTTTGACGCCGCGGGAGCATGAAGTGAAAATTGTCGATGAACGATTGGAAGAAATTGACTTTGAAGAACCCTGTGATCTGGTTGGAATCACAGCGATGACGGCCACAGCGTTCCGAGCCTATCAGATTGCTGATGAGTTCCGCCGGCGGGGGGTCAAGGTCGTTTTGGGAGGCATTCATCCCACTGCGCTTCCTGAAGAGGCGATTGAGCATGCCGACAGTGTGGTGATTGGAGAAGCTGAAGGGTTATGGGAAAAACTTCTAAGTGATATGGAGCAGGGTAGCGTGGAGCGGTTTTACCGGCGTGATGATTTTCCCTGTTTACAGGGTTTGCCCCCTTCACGTCTTGACCTCCTCCGAGGACGATATCTCCTCAAACATGTTTTTCAAACTACCCGGGGTTGTCCTCATAACTGTGGTTTTTGTTCGGTGTCCACATTCATGGGAAGGCGATACCGCCATCGGCCGGTGGAAGAGGTTATTCAGGAGGTCAAATCCTGTGACGCATCGATGATTGGTTTTCTGGATGACAATATCGTGGGGAATCCCAAATATTCCAAGGAACTCTTCCGGGCCCTGATTCCCTTTCGAAAAAAATGGGTGAGCCAGGGGACGGTCAAAATGGCCGAAGATGATGAATTGCTAAGCCTGGCGAGTCGCAGTGGCTGTATTGCTCTGTTTGTGGGGTTTGAGTCGGTGAATGAAGAAAATCTCAAAGACATGCATAAAACGTTCAATCGGGTCGATCGATACCGGAAATTGATTGAGAAGTTTCATCAACAAGGTATCATGGTGATTGGTTCTTTTGTCTTTGGCTTTGATGAGGATGATACTTCGGTTTTTCCGCGAACACTGCAATTCATTGAAGAAGCCAAGATTGATTTTGCCCAGTTTTCGGTTCTGACCCCCCTGCCGGGTACCGAAGTTTTTATGAAACTTAAAGAAGAGGATCGGATCTTCTCCTATGACTGGTCGAAGTATGATTTTGCTCACGTGGTGTATCAGCCGGCCAAAATGACCCCTCAGGAACTTCAGGAGGGATATAACCTGGTCTTTCGTCAGTTCTATTCCTGGCCCAAAATTATGCGCCGGACTCTCCGGAACTGGAGATATCTCCATTACTTTTTACCCGCCAGCTTCTATTATTCCTGGGTTTCCCGGCACCCCAAGACAGTTCCGGGAATCTGTGCTGGTGGGGCTTGACAGGTATGGTATATTAGCTGAGGGTGTTACAGGTGAAAGCGTTGCTGGCTTTAGAAGATGGAAGGGTTTTCCAGGGGTACGCTTTTGGTGCCCTGCAGGAAACGAGCGGAGAAGTGGTCTTCAACACCAGCATGACTGGCTATCAGGAAATCCTCACCGATCCTTCGTATCGTGGACAGATTGTGGTCATGACCTATCCCCTCATTGGAAACTATGGCATTAATTCCCTGGATGTCGAATCCACTCGTCCACAGGTGGCGGGATTTATTGTTCGGGAAAAAAGTCCCATCGAGAGCAACTGGAGATCCGAAGAGAGTCTGGAAAATTATCTGCGACGAAACCATATCATGGGGCTGGAGCGGATCGATACTCGAGCCCTGACCAAACACATCCGGGAAAAAGGAGCCATGCGAGCGGTCATGTCGGTGAGGGACTTGGATCCAGCATCTCTGGTAGCAAAGGCTCGTGCAATTCCTCCCATGGTTGGTCAGGACCTGGTGCGTGAGGTGACGGTCTCCGAACCCTATGTGTGGGAGGCGAAAGGAAAAGTTACCATTGCGGTTCTCGATTGTGGAGTAAAGCTCAACATTCTTCGGGAACTTGCCCGGAGAAATTGTCGGGTGGTGGTGTATCCAGCCTTGTGTGAGGCAAAAGATGTTTTGAACGATAATCCGGATGGCATTCTCCTTTCCAATGGTCCGGGAGACCCAGCTGCACTTCCCTATGTAGTCCGTTTTGCTGAAGAAGTCATTGGAAGGGTTCCGGTCTTTGGAATCTGTCTGGGGCATCAGATTCTATGTCAGGCACTGGGGGCCAAAACCTTTAAACTCAAGTTTGGGCATCACGGGGGGAACCATCCGGTTAAAGATCTTCGCTCGGGATGGGTGGCCATTACCACCCAAAACCACGGATTCAGTGTCGATTTCGACACCCTTCCTGCAGAAGACGTGGAAGTTACCCACGTGAATCTCAACGATGAGACTCTGGAAGGGATCCGGCATAGGAAACTTCCGCTCTTTTCGGTCCAGTTTCATCCCGAAGCGCACCCTGGCCCTCATGATACTTCGTATCTTTTCGACCAGTTTGTAAGGATGGTGGAGGATAACCTTGCCTAAAAGAGATGATATAAGGCGGATTCTGGTTATCGGTTCTGGACCCATTGTGATCGGGCAAGCCTGTGAGTTTGATTATTCGGGGACTCAGGGGTGTAAGGCCTTAAGGAGTGAAGGGTATGAGGTAGTTCTGGTCAACAGTAATCCGGCCACCATTATGACCGATCCTGAAATGGCCAATCGAACGTATATCGAACCCCTGGTGCCGGAAGTGCTGGAGAGAATCATCGAGATTGAGCGCCCCGATGCGTTACTTCCCACCCTGGGAGGGCAGACGGCCTTAAATATAACTGTGCAGCTTGAGGAACGAGGAGTTCTCCAGAAGTTCGGAGTCAAAGTTCTGGGTGCTTCGCCGGAAGCCATTCGTAAGGCCGAGGACCGGAAGCTCTTCAAGGAGTCCATGTTGAAAGTGGGAATTGAGGTACCCCGGAGCGGACAGGCTTACACCCTTAAAGAGGCGATGGATGTTGCTCGGGAGATTGGGTTTCCTCTGGTTATTCGACCCAGTTTCACTCTTGGAGGGACGGGTGGTGCTATTGCCTATAACATTGAGGAATTTGAGGGACTTGCCCAGAGGGCATTAGAAAGCAGTCTCATCCATGAGATCCTCATTGAGGAGTCCGTGATTGGTTGGAAAGAATTTGAGCTTGAAGTAATGCGGGATGGGAAAGACAACGTGGTCATTATCTGTTCGATTGAAAATTTTGACCCCATGGGGATTCATACCGGGGATAGTATCACTGTGGCACCGGCTCAGACTCTCACCGATATGGAATACCAGAAGATGCGGGATCTGGCCATCCGGGCGATACGGGAAATCGGTGTCGATACGGGAGGATGTAATATTCAATTTGCCGTTAATCCTGAAAATGGACGCATGGTGATCATCGAAATCAACCCCCGGGTGTCGCGAAGTTCTGCGTTGGCATCGAAGGCGACCGGTTTTCCCATTGCCAAGATTGCGGCGAAACTTGCTGTTGGCTATACTCTGGATGAAATCCCCAACGATATTACTAAGAAGACTCCGGCCTGCTTTGAGCCGGCCCTTGATTACTGTGTGGTGAAAATTCCCCGTTTCACGTTCGAGAAGTTTCCCGAGACTGAACCCATCCTGGGTATATCGATGAAAAGCGTTGGGGAAACGATGGCCATCGGGAGGAATTTTAAAGAAGCACTGCAGAAAGGCTTACGATCTCTCGAAATTGGGAAATGTGGGTTAGAAGATGTCCGGGGCTGGGAAACGGTACCAATTGAGGAACGTCAGGAAATCTTACGGGAGAAATTGAGTAAACCCAACGGGGAGAGGATTTTTTACATTAAGATGGCCATTAAAGAGGGGATGAGCGTCAGTGAAATTGCTCGGTTCACCCGAATTGATCCCTGGTTTATCCGACAGATTGAAGAAATTGTAGAAATGGAAAATCAGCTCAAAAGTATTCCCGAATGGCGGAGCATTGATCGGGAATTCCTGAAAAGGGTCAAAGAATTCGGGTTTTCTGATCGACAGCTGGCCCGAATTTTTAACGCCACTGAGTGGGAAGTACGGCAATGGCGAAAGGGACTGGGCATTGAAGCCGTTTATAAGCAGGTTGATACCTGTGCTGCCGAGTTCGAAGCGGAGACGCCGTATTATTACTCCACGTATGAGGAAGAGTGTGAAGCGAATCCTTCTTCGCGAAAGAAAATCGTTATCCTGGGGGCAGGTCCTAACCGGATTGGTCAGGGAATCGAGTTTGACTACTGCTGTGTCCATGCCACCTGGGGATTGCGGGATCTGGGTTACGAAACCATCATGATTAACAGCAACCCCGAAACAGTGAGTACCGATTACGATACCTCGGATAAGCTTTTCTTCGAGCCGGTTTACCTTGAAGACGTTCTGAACGTGGTGGAAAAAGAAAAACCCGAAGGTGTGATTCTCCAGCTGGGGGGGCAGACGCCGCTCAATCTGGCCAAAGATCTGGAAAAAGCAGGAGTCAGAGTTCTGGGAACCTCTCCGGAGAGCATCGACATTGCTGAAGATCGAGACCGGTTTAAAGAGCTTATTCGTAAAATTGGCTTGCGGCAACCCCGTAACGGGATTGCCACTTCTCTTGAGGAGGCTCAGGAAGTAGCACAACAGATTGGATATCCTGTTATGGTACGTCCTTCGTATGTGCTGGGGGGACGGGCCATGCGGATCGTCTATAATCAGGAAGAACTGGAACGGTTTATCAAACAGGCAGTGGAAGTCTCACCAGGTCGCCCGGTACTCATCGATGAGTTTCTGGAGGACGCCATCGAGATTGACGTCGATGCCATTAGTGACGGAGAATTGACCATCGTGGCCGGAATTATGGAACACATTGAGGAAGCGGGGATTCATTCTGGAGACAGTGCCTGTGTGGTGCCTCCTTTTTCCCTGAGTGACGAAATTATCGATAAGATCAAACAGTACACCTATGCTCTGGCCAGAGACCTGCAGGTGGTGGGGCTCATTAACGTGCAGTATGCAGTGAAGGATGATGAAGTCTATGTTCTGGAAGTCAATCCCCGGGCTTCGCGAACTGTTCCCTTCGTGAGTAAAGCGACCGGTATTCCTTTTGCACGCCTTGCTTCTCAGGTGATGGTGGGGCGGAAGCTAAAGGAAATCGGTTTGACCAAGGAAGTTGATATCAAGTACTTTGCGGTGAAGGAATCGGTGTTCCACTTCCGTCGTTTTCCGGGGGTGGATCCGGT
>JABUEZ010000018.1 GCA_013314795.1 Candidatus Profundicultor aquiphilus
CGTTGCTCTGCGAGTGGCCAGGAATCTACTTCTTTCCCACGGGTACGCGGTGCAAGCCCTAAGAGAGGAAGGAATTCAAAAACCCATCGGCATTACCCTGAACCTTTCTCCGATTCACCCTGCCCGAGAACAAGAGGAGGACTACGAAGCAGCCCGACGCTACGATGGGTATCTCAACCGCTTTTTCCTCGATCCAATTTTCCGAGGACAATTTCCCGAAGACATGCTTTCACTTTACCAGAAAAAGGGATTTAGCCTTCCCCAGTTTAATGCCAGAGAAGGAACGCTGGTTTCCCAGCCACTCGATTTTCTGGGCATCAACTACTATTCCCGCAATGTGATTGCTCAGGGAACCGAACCAGTCCTTGAGACAATGCCGGTCGAACCTCCCAAGGCCGAAAAAAGTTCCATGGGATGGGAAGTATACCCTGCTGGAATTTACGAAATCGTCCAGAGAGTAGCGAAGGAATATGCTCCCAAAGAAATTTACATCACCGAAAATGGATACCCTTCACCGGATATCGTTTCTCAGGATGGCTCCGTGGAAGACACAAAACGGATTGAGTATCTGCGGAACCATCTCCTTTTCCTTCACCGAGCTATGGAAGAGGACGCTCCGGTGAAAGGATACTTTGTATGGAGTCTCATGGACAACTTTGAGTGGTCTCTTGGCCTCACTCAGCGTTTTGGCCTGATTTATACGGATTACAAAACCCTCCGTCGCATCCCCAAAAAGAGCTTTTACTTTTACCAGGACGTGATTCGTACCAGAAAACTTGTATAGAAAAAGCCGGATAACCTTCTTTCGGCCGAGAGAAGGTTATCCGAAAAAAGTTCAGGTACATTCTGGGAGCTTTTCAATGCCAGGCGTCATCATCATTATCCGTGAGGCTTATTCTAGAGAAGCCGAAGATGCCGCTTCCCTCATACTCCTCTCGGCGCCGTTTTTTACCGACATTTTGAGGGGAGAAACGCAAGGGAAACGAGTCTTTGCGAATCTCTTTCAAAGATGCGGTAACCTTTTCAGTTTCGAACACACCTATTTTGCCGAAAAAGAGGGAATCGTCGTGGGAATGGCCCTGGGATATGAATGGCCACAAAGGCAAAAAGAGAGGCTCCGAACCGGCCTTTTGCTCCTCTGCCAATCGGGATTTCATATCTTCCACCACCTCCAGTTCTGGCACAATCTAAGCGCAGCGATCGGAACGTTCCACCCCCAGGGATACTACCTCAGTAACCTTGCAGTCTACCCTCAATATCAGGGACAGGGTATCGGCAAACAGTTGTTATTTTTTATAGAAGACAAAGCACGCCAAAAGAACCTCAAATGCGTGGAACTCGATGTGAGCGCAGAGAATCACCGAGCCATTGATTTCTACCACCACCTTGGATACCGGGTTACCGAGGAATCACGATTCTCTTACCAGGGTAGTGCCATCGCCCTTCTCCGAATGATGAAAGAAATGCGGTGAAAATTTTTCCCGCGTTCCTTTCACTTTCTCACTTAGATGGAGCAAAAAAGTCACCCAGGCTAAAGCAAGGAGAGAAATGAAAATATGTCTCTTTCGTTTCTACGTGCTTTGTTTCTCTCCTCTCTCCCAAGTAATATACACCCTCGGTTTGGCATTTTTACCCCCGAGAACCCAGAAACCTCCAGAAGGTTAATGGTCGTTCTTTTCTCAGTTAAAGGGTGCAAAGCAGACATTAATTTCACCAGATTGTGGATGCTTTTTGCGAAATTACCCGGATATAATCCCCACCAAGACTCTTTAGAACTCCGGTAAAAAGAAAACGCCATTTGGAAAGCATACAAAAGCGGGAAACCTCGAAAAAGCTATCCACTTGGAAATGAGATTATCGATAAGAATTACTTGCGTAATATGACCCACTTTGGCAACCGCCAACAACCTCTCGAAGCAGGAAAGCATCTTCACCCTCAGTTTCAACCCAGAACATGAATGAAGAATCAGACTTTCCTGAGATACAGCCATAACCAAAAACCTCTACCAGAACCCTGAGGGACTTTTTGCAACGTTTCTCCATGATGGAGCAACACAAAAGGGAAACCTGGAGAACGGGGGGTCTTTAAAAGCCCTGATAACGGTGAAATTTACATCATGAAGTTTGTTGCAGAGGAAAAAGCAGCGACTACCGCTCAGGAAATAATTCCGCGCTGAAACGAGTTTCAACGTCGATGAGAAACAGGCTCAGGTACGCATTTACACCTTCATTCAGAACAACAAAAACTATACCATGCTGGTCACAACATATCCAGGTACGCCGGTTTTGCTCATTATTGTCGTTCCGGCAGGTATAATTACGACAAAGCCCAGGGCTGGATGGTAAAAACCATTACCGGATTCCATTTTCGGTGAACTTTCGTGTTCCGGAAACGGTTTTTGATACCTTTTGTGGCGACAACAATTTTTCCCATCTCTCCAGTGTCAAAATATTCCAGAATTACTGATTCCGTTTCCCAGAACCCGGAGGGCGAACTGGCAGATCATAGTAAACGCCCTCAACCGCCGGATTATCTTTGGGAAAAACCAGGTAATTCGGCGGTTTTTGATTCTCTTTATCTTGAACTATGCCCAGCACCTTACCACCGACCATGCCGCTCTCGTTATCCAGACACTTTCCCAAAACATGACGAAGCTCCCGTTATCGGATACAGGACCAACAAATCATCGCTATCTCCACACTCACCGAAAACCTGGCCAACCAGAAAATAGCCTCCGACCTCGAGGCTGGAGTTTTTTCGTTTACAAGAATAAACCGATCATGCAGTCCTTTACTTGATCCCCCCGCGTTACGGTGCAAAGAAAAATAGAAAAACTATCTCAACCGGATACTCACGCCCTATAAAAATTCCTTGCGGTGAATTAGAGATACGCAGGGACACTGGTCTTACCCTGGAGAAGTTTCTCGGCAAAGTCCTGGCCGTCCTGAAAACGTTTTTGAGAACAATGCTCGCTCGAGCAGACAAAGACAGGACAACACACCTACATTGACCGCTTTACAGAATACCGTTAGAATAGAAAAAACGGCGTACCATTCTGCCACTTCTGAAGTTCAATTACGTATCATATCAATACCAACCTTGCCCATGCGCCCAAAAGGAGAGTAGAGAACCATGAGTGATACCTTTTTACGCCAGGTCAACCTGGAGAGAAAGGCTCCGGGGAAACTTTTTCTTTACCCCATGCCCGGTCTTAAGGAATCCCTGCAGGAATTCGAAGCGGCGCTCGAGCGAGAAAGAATAACGCTCGTTGTATGCCTTACCTCCTTTGAAGAAATCGAGTGGAAATCTCCGAAGTACGCTCTGTACCTTCGGGAACATATCTCTCCCACCCTGGTACGGCATTTTCCTATCCCCGACTTTGATATTCCCAAAAACATCGAAGCATTCCTTAACCTGGTAACAGACCTTGCTTGTCGAATTCGGAATGGGGAAAATGTCTTAATCCACTGCGCCGCCGGAATCGGCCGAACCGGGACCACCGCCATAGCTACTCTCATGTCCCTGGGGTTTCACTACCACGACGCAAGAAAACGCGTCAAACAGGCCGGCTCTTATCCGGAAGATTCCCAGGAAGCATTCCTCACTGAACTGGCAAGACGTCTAAACGCATTGTAAGGATAACCTGAACGTCTTACCTTTGACTGTTTCCGACTTTCCCGTTTCTTGACTTTGTTGTGGGATAACTTGCAAGACATCCCCAACAAAGGGAGCTTCCCGGATCATGCTAGTCCAACTATTCCCACATCCAGTTCCACAAAATAATCTCAAAAAAGGAGTAGCACGCTCTCCTTTCGAACGGCCACGTGCACCGTGGAAGGGCTCGCTTCAGGGAGGAACGGTCCTGGGAAACGGTGGATTCGTATCCAGATGGTACTGGCGTTTGCGAGGTTAGTTCGAGGAATCTTTATTTTGCCCCGACAAAGGTACCCCACCGGATCATTGGGCGGGGAAACATTCGGCAGGGTCACTTCTTTTGTACCCACAATGAGCCCACCCATGGTACCGACAGGGGGAATCCCATAGGAAATAAAGAACCGAGCATCAACACCAGGAGGTCCATCCATCCGGCTGGTAGCGAGAACCTCCAGGTCTAAAACCAGGTCTTTGGTTCCCGGAGGCACATCTTCAAACACCCACTCAGCCACCTGCTCGAACGAAGCATCCCGTAACCACCACCAGCCATTGATAAGGTCTCCATTGGAGAAAAACCAGCCGGCAAGTTTCTGCACCGACTCCGTATCGGAACATCCAGCCCCCAGAAAGAAAACCCAAAGAACCAGAAAAACCCAGAGCCAGTGGGTGAGCTTCCGCACTTTCATCCCTCCTTATTCAGGTCTTTCAACCTTGTCAACTTTGTGTTTGATCACCAGATGCCAAGAAGGAGACGGAACACACAGTACCAGCGTTCTGCTATAACCTTTATCCCCTCCGACCACGCAACGAAAAACCTGTGTCCTGAGAAGGTGATTCAGAAAGATAGCATTTTTAAAGAGACCAGAACTGCGTTACCACCACTTTTATAAAAATCTGGCGGAGAGGGTGGGATTCGAACCCACGAGGCAAGCTCTCACTTGCCTAGTCGATTTCGAGTCGAGCGCCTTCGTCCAGCTCGGCCACCTCTCCACGTTTTATTTTAAAATATTCCCTGAGGATTTGGCTACACTTTTCCTGTAAAATTCCACCCTGAATTTCCACTTTGTGGTTCCAGGGAAGGTCGAAGACCCGCAGCACACTGTGAACGACGCCGCCCTTAGGGTCGTAGGCCCCAAAGACAAGCCTTTTTATCCTGGCCTGGATGATGGCCCCAGCGCACATGAGACAGGGTTCCAGAGTAACATAGAGGGCGCATTCACTCAACCGCCAACTACGGAGCACCTGCGAAGCTTTTTCAATGACCTCGATTTCGGCATGCAGAAGAGGATTCTGGGTTTTTTCCCGGCGGTTGTGGGCTTGGGCAATCACTTTTCCCTCCAGGACCACACAGGCACCCACCGGGACTTCGTCTTCGAGGAAGGCCTTTTGCGCCTCTTCCAGGGCAATTGCCATAAAGTATTCGTCACACTGACACATGGTTAACCCACCAGGAGGAAGAGAAGCGGGATTGCTTCTCTTCCTCGAAGGATTTTATTCTTTAACCTTGGAGAGAATCTCCTCGTTAAAAACCCGCTCCAGGTTTTCTTCGTTCACTCCGGAAATGACCTCGTCATTGACCCGGATGTTGGGCCCCTGTGAACACCGCTCCAGACAGAAGGTAGCCCCGACACTGACTTTGTCTTCCAGCTTGTGCTCCTTGATGAGTTTGAGAAGACCCTGAAGGAGATTATAGGAACCTTTGAGGTAACAACTGGTTCCCACACAGACAGCCACATCCACCTTCTGGGCACTTTTGGCCTCCTGAATGCGAATGACTTCATCGCTGATGCGCCGGCGAGAACGATAACGAGTGTGGAGATGCTCTTCGGCAGTTTCACTTCCAGGATGTTTCAGCCACTGTTCGTACAGGAATTTGATGGCCGGGTTATCCTGGGCCTTGCGTACCGGACTCAGGCGGTCGGCGTTATAGAGACCCTCGGCGCGTTTACGAAGCACCGCAAGGTAATCGGGATATCCCAGGGGCATTCCTCCGCCACCGATGCATCCGCCAGGGCAGCTCATGACTTCGATGAAGTCATAGTACCGCTTCCCTTCGCGGACTTCCCTGATGAGTTGCTGAGCTCGGGCCAGGCCGTGGACAATGGCCACCTTCACCGTGCGGCCATCGAAGTCAACCTCGGCTTCCCGAACGCTTTCCAAACCCCGGACGCCCTTGAATTCCACTTCTTTGAGTTCTTTCCCGGTAAGACGTTCATAGGCATATCGCAATACCGCTTCGGTAACACCACCGGTTACACCGAAAAGTACCCCGGCACCGCT
The DNA here is from genome assembly GCA_013314795.1 of Candidatus Profundicultor aquiphilus. Taxonomy (GTDB): domain Bacteria; phylum Atribacterota; class Atribacteria; order Atribacterales; family Caldatribacteriaceae; genus Profundicultor; species Profundicultor aquiphilus. The sequence continues at coordinate 5,936 of JABUEZ010000018.1, forward strand.
TCCGGCACTGAGAGGGATATCAAAGGGAACAGGATCCAGTTCCTTAAAGTCGATATTGGCCGATTTAATCATTCGGATGGTTTCCTGAGCAGAGAGCACGATATCCACATCGGGAATTTCCCCATGAACGTATTCCGGACGCCGAGCCTCGAACTTCTTGGCCACACAGGGCATGATGGAAACGGAAACAATCTTCTCCTTAGGAACATTCTCTAAACGGGTGACAAAGTTTTTAATCACCGAACCGAACATCTGCTGCGGCGAACGGGCTGAGGAGAGATGTTCCAAATAGAAGGGGTAATTGCGCTCGGCATAGACCACCCAGGATGGACAGCAGGAAGTAAACTGGGGTAAACGCTCTCCCTTCTGCAGGCGTTTGAAGAACTCTTCGGCTTCTTCCAGGACGGTTAAGTCGGCACTGAAGGAGGTGTCATAGACTCGATCAAAGCCGATTTTTTTGAGAGCCGCCACGATTTTTCCGGTGGTGATTTCTCCCGGTGGAAGACCAAAGGCTTCGCCAATGGCAACGCGCACTGCGGGGGCAATCTGAGCCACCACGAATTTTTCCTTGTCCAAGACCGCTTCCCAGGCTTTGTCGACTTCAGATTTGACCACTAAAGCTGCGGTCGGACAGCGGATAGCACACTGGCCACAGTAGACGCACTCTACTTCGCTGAGTTTTTTCCCAAAAGCCGGTTCCACCTGGGCTTTTGAACCACGAAGGGTAAAATCATAGATTCCAATTCCTTCAATCTCCCGACAGGCCCGCACACAGTCACCACAGAGGATACACCGGTTCGGATCACGCACCAAAGAAAAAGTGGACGTGTCCTTGGGAACTTTTTCTTTGCGTTCCCCAAAGCGTACTTCTTTGATCCCCATCCGGGCCGACATTTCCTGGAGACGACAGTTGAGATTCCGCTCACAGACCGTGCAATCCCGTTCGTGATTGGCAAGATACAGTTCCAGAATCGTCCTGCGTGCTTCCAGAACCCTGGCGGTATTGGTACGGATAATCATACCTGGCTCTGGCGGAGTCGAACAGGAAGGCATGAGACCCCTTCCTTCCACCTCCACAAGGCACATCCGGCAGGCTCCGTAAACACTTAAATCCGAATGGTAACAGAAGGTGGGAATGTCGATATTGGCTTTTTTGGCCACTTCCAGAATATTCTTTTCGCCGTTCAGGGCTACTTCCTGCCCGTCGATAACCACCACTTTCTTTTCCACACCGTTACTCATGGTTCTTCCTCCTCCAGCTAATCACAATGGCATCAAAAGGACAGGCTTCAAAGCAGGACCCACATTTGATGCACTGATTCTGGTCAATGACATAGGGAACTTTGGGACGCCCTGAAATACAAGACACCGGACATACCCGCGCACATTTCCCGCAGGAACGGCATTTCTCGGGGTCGATAAAGTACTCCTTCATGGCCTGACATACATGGGCCGGGCACACCCGATGCAGAACATGGTCCACATATTCATCCCGGAAATAGCGTAAAGTGGTCAAAACCGGATTCGGTGCAGTTTTTCCCAGCCCACAGAGAGAGGCGTCTTTCACCACCACCGCAGTCTTTTCGAGAAGCTCCACATCTTCCATGGAAGCTTTCCCATCCACCACTTTCTGCAGGAGGTTGAGCATGTGCTTGGTGCCTTCCCGGCAGGGAACGCATTTCCCGCAGGATTCATTCTGGGTGAAATTCATGAAAAAGCGGGCCACTTCCACAATGCAGGTATCTTCATCAAGGACGATCAACCCCCCCGAACCCATAATGGCTCCCGCTCCACACAGCGAATCGTAATCAATGGGGAGGTCCAGGTGCTTTTCGGTGAGACACCCTCCCGAAGGACCACCCACCTGAACCGCCTTGAAGGCCCGGTCGTTCTGAATACCACCGCCGATGTCGAACACCAGTTCCCTGATGGTGATCCCCATGGGCACTTCCACAAGACCGGTGTTTTTGACCTTCCCCGCCAAAGCAAAAGTCTTGGTCCCTGGACTGGTCAGAGTTCCAAAAGACCGGAACCACTCGGCACCCCGCAGGATAATGGCCGGTACATTGGCCAGGGTCTCGACGTTATTGATCACCGTGGGCTTTCCCCACAGACCCCTGTTGGCCGGATACGGCGGACGGGGGTTGGGCATTCCACGTTTTCCCTCAATGGAAGCGATGAGCGCCGTTTCCTCACCACAGACAAAGGCTCCGGCCCCTTCCCGAATGATGATGTCAAAAGAGAAAGAAGTTCCCAGGATATTCTGCCCCAAAAGACCGGCTGCCCGAGCTTCCTCGATGGCTTTTTTGAGCCGCCGCACCGCCAGAGGATACTCCGCCCGCACGTAAATATAGCCTTCCTGAGCCCCAATGGCGTATCCAGCAATGGCCATTCCCTCTACCACCGAATGGGGGTCACCTTCCATGACACTGCGATCCATGAAGGCACCGGGATCCCCCTCGTCACCGTTACAGATGATGTACTTCTTGTCCGCTTTCACCACCCGAGCAAATTGCCACTTCCGACCGGTGGGAAACCCTCCACCCCCACGACCGCGCAAACCGGACTTGGTGATTTCACCAATGACATCATCAGGGCTCATCTCCGTGATGACTTTGGCCAGGGCCAGATACCCATCCCGGCTCAAGTACTCATCCAGACTCTCCGGGTCGATGCTCCCACAGTTCCGCAGGACCACCTTCACCTGCTTGCGGTAGAAGGGCACGTCTTTCATGAGGGGCCATAGTTCCTTGCGGCCGTTTTTTTCCTCCTGGTAGACCAGCCGTTCTACAATCACACCTTTTTTCAAGGTTTCCTCAATGATTTCCTCCACGTCCTCGGGTTTCACCCGCAGATACAAAATCCCCTGGGGTTCAATCATCACCAAAGGCCCAGCTTCACACAGGCCCATGCAACCAGTTTTAACCGGATGATGGGGTGTTTCTTCAATTTTTTCCACCGTCCAGGAAAGCTTCTCGGTTTCCAATCGTTCCACGAGAAGGTCAAAGACTCGCTGTGCTCCTTTGGCCAGACACCCCAGTCCGCCACAAACAAGAACCTTCCTCTTGGGCATGCTCTTTTTGAGCTCGGCGACTTTCGCCTCCAGACTCACGCGATCCTTAAACACCATCGGCACCCTCTCTCCCTTCTTCATAGCGCTCCAGAATCTCTTTCACCTTTTCTTCGTCCAGGAGTCCATAGACATCATCGTTCACCATCATGGCCGGAGCCAGCGCACAGGCCCCGATACAGGCCACCGTTTCCACCGTAAAAAGGAGGTCTGGTGTGGTCTCTTCACCCTCCCGTAGACCAAGATACTCCCGGACATACTTGAGGACTGCCGAAGACCCCTTCACGTGGCAGGCTGTCCCATCACAAACCCGGATGATGTTTTTCCCTTTGGGCTTCAAAGAAAACTGGGCGTAAAAGGTAGCCACACCGTACACATAGGCCGGCGAAACCCCCAGGGCAGTGGCAATGTAGGTGAGAATTTCTTCCGGAAGGTACCGGTATTCTTCCTGGACTTCCTGAAGGATACCCACCAGGTTTGAAGGATTATAGGCATGTTTTTTGAGAATGGCGTTGACCTTCTCAAAGCTCCTTCCTAACGCTACCTCTTGACTCACTCCTTCCATCATTTCACCCCCGACTTAGTAATATTCCAGAGTCACCATCTTTCCTCTTCTCTGCAGCTCTTCACTAATCTCTTCCAGAATCCGGGCCTTAAGGGACAACTCTCCCGAAAGCTTGGGATTCTGATGCGCAGGGTTAATCGCCCTTCCTCCGATAATCACGATTTCATCGGCCTCAAGCAAAAGCCGCAGAAGCCGGCTGGCTCCGTCCTGACCCCGAATGGTTTCCTCTCCACTCTGGAGTTTGCGCAATCGTTTCAGCACCGCTGCCAAGGTCAAAATCCCTTCGGTCAAAAGATCTACACCCTCGAGCATTCCCACCGGCGGTACATCCTGTGCCAGGGAGTTCAAATCCACCCGGATTTCCTTTTTGAGTACCCGGGCCAGAATATTCCCGGTGGTTCCCCCACTCACCACCTTCTTTCCCGGGAAAGTCATAACCCGCTCCACGATTCTTTCATCCTGAGCTGGGTCTTCAGGGGGACCGGCCCAGAGCAAAAGGCGCCGTGGTAACCTGATTTTGGCCACCACACAGGTGGCATCATCACCAACGTGGTCCTGATAGAGCTTCCTGGTGGTATCAATGATTTTCTGGGCCAGGGTCTTGGCGTCCATGTGTTCGTTGACGGTACTTTCCAGAAATGAAGCGATTTTCTCCCACCTCCATCCTAAATTCCAGAGTCCACCGATACCGGCATGCACCACGCCATCGGTAATACCCACAATCCAGTCGTTTTTCTGGAGACGCATGTTAAAGTCCAGAACCACTTTTTTCCCCACCTCGTGTTTGTGCCGTTCAAGGTGCATTACCCGGTTATTGCGGACCCAGAAAATGGGTGGATTATCAAACTCCGCCACGTACGCTTCCCCATTCGACGCCACCTGGACCACCGAAAAAGTGCTGTAGGCAATTTTACGGACCTTACATACTGGAAGGGTCTCCACCAGGGTTTCGATGACCTCCTCCAGGGGCGAATTTTTTCTCAGCATGGAAACAATGATACGGGAAGTCAGGGTGGAAAGGATATTCGCTTTCACTCCGCTCCCCAACCCATCCGACCAGGAAAAAATGGTGAAATCTCTGGTACGGTCATAGCTCACGCTGTCACCGCACAGTTCTTCACCCCACTTGGGAATCTGGGCATAGGCAAACTCCACAAAAAGCTCATTCATCGGTGACTTCTTCCCCCCGCAGGATTTTCATGAGCTTACCCAGAAGTACCTTGGTTTCGGCCGTGGTTTCCCCCAGGAGGCTGGCAATTTCCTGCGCCACCCGCATCTGGTTGTTGATCACCTGCTGGGCTTTTTCCAGAGTCTTCTCTCTCATCCGTTCCATGAGTTCTTCCCGCTCTTTTTCTTTGGTGAGATCCACAAAAACCCCCATGAGAAGCTGCGGTTTTTCGAGATAAAACACCGAAACCTGAGCAAAGAGATCATGGTACTGCGGGTAGTGAATGTCCTTCGTGACCGCTTTTTTGGTCCGTAATACTTCCACAAACGGAGAAGAATCCAGGAATTCGTCGATTCGTTTTCCAATGACCAGTTTCCCCGTCAACTCCAGCATTTTACGCAAAGCGGGGTTAATATCCACGATACGCAGATTTTCATCAAGGAGCACAATCCCGTTGGGTGTCACTGCAATGAGGAAACTCGAGAACGACTCGGCCTTGGCGCGCATAAAGGGAATACACATTTCGGCCTCGGCCATTCCATAGTAGACGGCTGCAGCTTTCTCCCGGCAAGTATCGTACCCGCAGGCCCCACAGTTCAATTCATCCTGCGAGGAAAACTTTCCGGTCAGAGAGAGAATGCGTCGCATCTCCTCTTCCGGCACCGGGGGATTCACCACTGGCTGGGGCAAAAAAGTACGGGCAAAAGAAGGAGGGTCAAGGACTTTCTGCGTTGCGGTGAAGGCCTTTCCTCGGTGCCCGGTGGTATAGGCAATCACCCGGTTACGTCGTTCGTAGAACGACAAAGACGAGCGCAGGACCGGTCCATCAATGCACCCACCTTCGCAAGCCATCATTTCAATTAACCGAAAACGAACCTTTCCATCCTGTAATTCCCGTAGAAACTGTTTGGCCTTTTCCACCCCGGTGATGACAATGAGATCACTAGAAAGAAGGTCGGTATCCAGAGAAGCACTGCGCAAAAGTCCCCCTTCCACCGGAAAGGACCTCGCCCAGTCCACCGACGAAAAATCAAACTCCTCTTCGGGGAGAGTGGATACATCAAGACCACTTTCCCGCAACCACTCCTTCAACTCTTCAAACGTCAGTGCCGCTTCCACTTCCCCGGCGACTTCCGCCTCTCCGACCTCTCCCTTTTTAGCAATGCAGGGACCGATAAAAACCACCTTATTCTCCGGGTTCTCCTGCCGTAGAAGTCGAGCATGGGCCACCATCGGTGAAACCACCGGAGCCAGATTCTCAATCTGCTCCGGAAAATAGCGGCGGATGAGATTGTTGATGGCCGGACAGGAGCTGGAAATGAGATTCACTCTTCCTTCCTCAAGAATCCGGGCATGTTCCCTGGCCACCCACTCCGCACCTTCGGCGGTTTCCCGCACTGCTGCAAATCCAAGCTTTTTCAGGGCGCTCACCACCTGCCCGGGCCGGATATCGGCAAAAGCAGCCACAAAAGAGGGAGCAAGGCTTGCCACCACTTTTTGCTCACCCTGGAGGAGTGTTTTCACTTTCTGGATGTCGTTTGAAACTTTCTTGGCCCCCTGGGGACAGACCAGAACACACCGTCCATCCTGGATACAGCGCTCATCCACTACCTCAGCATGGCCAAAACTGATGCGGATGGCTTTCACCGGACAGTGCCGCACACACTTATAACAATCCCGACAACTGGTGCGAACGGTACTAATTATTCCCACGATTTTCCTCCGTTAACTTCTGGAGAACCTTTTCCGCAAAAACTTTCTCAAAATTCTCCGCCGAAACCCCGTGCAGGGTTTCCCCTTCGATCACCACCGTGACACCTTCCTCAGTGCACTGCCCCAGGCAAAAAGTCCCCTTCAATTCCACCTTGTCCTTGAGGCCCAGGCGCTCGATCATCTCTTCACAGACTCTGATGATGTCGTACGCCCCTTTCAGATGACAGGAACTGCCCACGCATACCGAAATCGTGACCATTTTCACACTCCCAGTCAAAATCAAAAAGAAAGAGGGGAAATCTCCCCTCTTCAGTCAAGCCAATTATTATAACACAACCTCAAATTTCTAACACCCATATTTCCGTGGTGGGGGGAAGTTTTTCTTTATCAACCTCAAAACTTGAACCCTTGATTCGTTTCACCACCTCAAAACCCTGCAAAAATGGATCCACATTCCCCAGCTCAAACTGAAGGTATCGCGTCTTATAATGCATGGGCACCACAATCCGGGGGTTCAGCATTTTAACCAGTTCCCTGGCCTTTGCCGCATCAATGGTATAAACCCCACCTACCGGCACCAAAAGGATATCCACCGGTTTCCAGGCTTCGAGTTCCTTTGGCTCTGGAATTGTCCCCAGGTCCCCACAGTGGACAACCACCATTCCATCCACCTCAACGCGAAACACGCAGTTCCTCCCCCGCTTTTTCCCTTTTTCCTCATCGTGGTAGGTGGAAAAACCGGTAATCTTAACACCCTCCTTCTCGTAGTTACCCGGCTCCCGGAATACCTCTTTATATCCCCGGACCAGGTTCAGGTTGTTGTGGTCAAAATGATCATGACTCACAAACACCACATCGGCTGCAACCTCCCGCAGGGGATACCCCACCGTCTCCCCAAAGGGGTCAAAGGCCATTTTCATCCCCGAAAGACTCACCAGAAGAAAAAAGGAGTGTCCCAACCAAGTTATCTGCACACCACTTCACCTCCTCTTTGTTGTAACGCCTCATACAGGGGTGCATTCCCCGTTACATAAAGATAGGCAATTTTATTATGCCAGAGTGGCTCCTCCTGAATAAACTCAGGAAGAGTCTGATAGAGGACCGTCTTTGGAGTGGGCGCATAGAGGGCAAAACGGGGGATAAGACCCATCCTTCTCACATATTCCGCCGACATCTGCATTTCTTCGGCAGTGCTTCCCGGCCGTCCGAAAAGAAGGTACACCTCGAGTTCCTCCCCGGTAAAGCCGGCTTCCCGAAAATACCGCACTGCCCTTTCAAAATCCTCCTGGTGCACCTTCCCCCCGGTTTCCCTTTGCCAGAATGCCGACGCCGTTTCCAGGCTCAGGCGGATGGTTCGAAACCCTGCTTCCCGCATGAGGAAAGCCAGCTCCCCCGTCACATACCGGACATGAATCCCGTTCGGAAGGTGAAAGGTAACCGGAAGGCGCTTCTGGATAATCTCCCGCAGTAATGGCACAAGTGTTTCTTCGGCCCCAAAAAGCAGGGCATCATCGTAAAAGGCAAAATGCCGTACCCCAAACTTCTCCAACCCCAAAAGAATTTCCCTCCATACTTCTTTCCAGGACCGACGAAAGAAAGAGGGATACAGGGTTTTTGACGCACAGTAGGAACAGCAAAATGGGCACCCCACCGAAGTGAGAATCACCTGATAGGGAAGTCGGGGATAGAGCGAAAAATCCGGATAGACCGAGAAAAAATCTCCGTACCCTTCTACCCCGAAATCCTCACCCAGAAAGTCGCCGAGTCCCCGAAGAACCTGAAGGGGGTCTGTGGTGGTCAACACCTGATCAAAACCCCGCTTTCGGGCATGTTCCGGGCAAAGCGTGGGGTACACCCCTCCCAGCCATATCGGTGTTGAGGGGAAAACACTT
>JABUEZ010000019.1 GCA_013314795.1 Candidatus Profundicultor aquiphilus
TGTGGCGGAGAATTTTACCGGTATTCCCGGGGTATTTGTTCCCCTGGAAGAAACGCTGAGTGGGATAGAGATGATCCTGAGTGGAGAGTGTGATTCCTGGCCGGAGCAGGCCTTTTATATGACCGGGACTATCGCTCAGGTTGAAGCCAGGGTAAAGGAGTCTTCAAAGAAATGAAGGTTTTTGAATTACGGGTAGTGACTCCAGAAAAAACGGTAGTTCTTCCCCGGATTCAGTCGCTGGTGCTCGATTGTCCGGATGGAAAGCGAGGCATTTTGCCGGGGCATGCACCTGCGCTTTTTGAAGTGGCTATTGGTGTTTTGCGGTGTATGGATGACACTGGTGAGGAGCACTACTTCTCAATTGCAGGAGGTATTGCTGAGGTAACCCCGCGCAGTGTGGTCGTCACGACGGGTAGTATTGAGGAAGCCCATGAAATAGACGTTGAACGGGCCAAAGAGGCCCTCGAGCGGGCAGAGAAAAGGTTACGCGAAAAATCTGCTGAGACGGATTTTGTTCGCGCGCAGACGGCTATATTGCGGGCTCTGGCTCGGCTTCGGGCTAGCGAGTCGCTGCAAAGGACAAAGAAAAAGTAGAAGAGTTTCGACTTGTAAGCGATGCGGTGATATGGGAAAATTACTGTAGAATAGCCTGTTGTGGATTGAAAGGGTATGATTTATTTTTTGAGTAAGTATCTGGCTCTTTTCCTGTTAAAGCTTTTTTTCGTTTCCGAGTCGAGGGTCAGCTTTCGATTCCCAGGGAAGGACCCTGTGTCATTGTCTCGAACCATTCCAGCTATCTCGATCCAATTGTGATCGGATGTGCCGCTCCTCGGCGAGTCTACTTTGTAGCCAAGGAAGAGCTTTTTCGTAACCCCCTGGCGCGATTTTTTCTCTATCAACTGGGAGCTTTTCCCCTGCGAAGGAAAGAAGTGGATCAGGTTGCGGTGAAAAGAATTTTTACCCTTCTGCAGCAGGGGAAAGTGGTCTGTCTTTTCCCTGAAGGGACGCGCAACGATGGTGTTATCAGAGAATTCAAACCCGGAGTGATCAAACTTTTATTAAAAACAAAAGTTCCCCTGGTTGTTGCCGGGATTCGAGGAACCTATGAGAGTTTTCCGCGGGGAGCAAAGTTTCCTCGGCCCTTTCCCATTCGGGTAGCTTTTTCTCGTCTGGTGCTTTCGCCTACGATAGAGGAACTCGAACTGGATATTCGAAAAGAGATGGGGGTATTGCTGGGTGAAGGTTATAAGGAATCATAAGAAGAAGGTCATCATTATTATTCTGTGTCTGGGGTTTTTTCTTTCCGAAGGTATACAGGCAATGGAATTTCCCTGGAAGCTGGAAAGAAATTTTGAAGAAGTAGCTGGGGACCCCCCTTTTATGGATTACCCGGTAGGGGTAGTGGTAGATTCTGAAACAAAAACCGTGTGGGTGAGTGATTGGGGAAATAACCGGATACTGGCTTTTACTCGAGAGGGAAAGCTTCTTAAGTCCATTACGGGTCTTCAGGGACCGGTGGGATTGGCTTTACACGAGGGTAAACTTTTTGTGGTGGAACAGAAAGGAAATCAGGTCAAAATTTTTGACACAGCAAAACTAAGTCTAGTGGCCTCGCTGAAGCCGGGAAAATCTTCTTTCCGTGAACCACGGGGAATATGGATTGATGGTGAAGGGAATATATACGTGGCTGATACCGGGAATTCACGAGTTGTGGTTTTTGATTCCACGGGTAAAGAAATCGGTTCTTTAGGTAAAGAGGGGATGGGCGATGGTGAGTTCTATTACCCTCGGGGTATTACGATAGACCGTGAAGGATATATCTGGATTGTGGATACGGCGCACAATTGTGTCCAGGTGCTTGATAAAAGTGGTCGATTTTTGTTCCGTTTTGGTCGGGAGGGGAGCGAGGATGGTAACTTCCGCCACCCCCGATATATTTTTGTGCAGGATGATTTTGTTTTTATCTCTGATTATCGTAATCACCGTATCAAAATTTATGATCGGAAAGGCTCTCTTATCGCTACCATTGGGGGAAAAGAAGGAATTGGAGAGCTGGAGTTTTCCTATCCGGAGGGGGTGTGGGTGGATGAGGAGGGAATGTTGTGGGTGGCTGATGCCGGGAATAACCGGATAAAAGCAATCAATGTGGCTTTTCTCCTTCAGCCTAAGAAATATCTTCTCTCTCTTTTAGAAAGTGGAAACGATGATGATTTTTTTGCTCTATGGGAGCGTCTTTCTCCGGAAGAGAAAAAGGATCCGGAGGTGGCAGAGCTGGCCTTTCGTTTTCTTCAAAAGCGGGGGGATCTGGAAGGCATGATTGCTCAGGCTGAAGAGCTTTTTCTCAATGATGAAGAACATCGAGATAGGTGGAAAAGGACTTTAGGTGAGCTGTATTATCTGAAGGGAAAGGAACTACGCAAAGTCGGGAAAGTAGAAAATGCCAGGGAATTTTATTCCAGGTCTTTTCGGAATGGTTACTGGCGTGCTTTGGTCTCTTTTCTCTGGCTTTCGTTTCTTTTAATGGGAGGGTCAAATATCTTCCTTTTGGTTCTTGCCCTTGTACTTCTTGTACTTCTCTGGGTTTTTTATCGGATAAAAATACACCGTGGAAGGTGGTCAAGATGGTGAGAAAACCGGCGGTGTCCGGGTATTTTTACCCCTCAGAGAGGGAGACACTGCAAACCATGGTGAAAACCATGTTGACCGAGGAGATGAAGGAGGTGGTTCAAAAGCATCTCCAGGGGGTAAACGGTATTATCGGTGTGGTAAGTCCCCATGCCGGATATATGTATTCTGGAAAAATTGCTGCTTATTCTTTTTATGCTCTTTCTCTTTCGCCTCCGGTAGAAACTGTGGTAATCATCGGACCAAATCATCGGGGGGTCGGGGCAAAAGTGGCCCTGGGGGGTGAAGATTTCTGGCAAACCCCTCTGGGTTCTGTAGCTTTGGATAGAGAGGCGATTGATTTTCTGGTGGGCCATGACCCAGTTTTTCGGGTTGATTCTGAGGCGCATCGGTTAGAACATTCTCTGGAAGTGCAGCTTCCTTTTCTGCAATGTTTTCTCTCCTATGATTTTAAGGTAGTGCCAATTGTTCTGATTAAACAAGATCCTGTGACGGCCCGAATCATCGCCGAAGCTTTAAAAAAACTTGGCGAACACCGTAAGCTCTGTATCGTCGCCAGCAGTGACTTTTCCCATTATGAACAGGCCGGTGTGGCAGCCGAAAAAGACTCTGCCCTGATTGCGCGCATTCTTTCTCTGGATGTCGACGGTTTTTATGAAGAGATTTACGCTAGAGGGATCAGCGTTTGCGGCCCTGGGGGCATTGCTGTATTGATGGAATACTATCAAAATATCTCCAGAAACAAGAGGGGGTCTCTGCTTGCGTACGCTCACAGCGGTGAAGTGACCGGTGATATTGATCGGGTTGTGGGATATGCTTCGATAATTTTTCCAAAATTCTCCCCCTGAATCCTCTTGACAGAGCTGCGTAAATCTTTTACAATGACCAATTGTCGATTTGAAAGCCCAATTGGTCAATGGAAAAGGATGGGTTGTTTATTTTTTTGTTTTCGTGTGAGAACTTGATAGGTATCGATAAGTATTGCTCCCATTTTTAATTTCCCCTCAAAGGTGGTGTGATGAGTGAGTCTGGGTTATGTGAGAAGGCGAAGTTTTGCTAAGATTCCCTCTTGTGCCGAGATTCCCAACCTTATAGAGATTCAGCGAGATTCTTTCCAGTGGTTTCTCCAGGCAGATGTAGCCCCTCAGGAACGGAAGCGCCAGGGATTGCAGGAGGTTTTTCTGGAGATTTTCCCCATTCAGGATTTTACCGGGAACCTCATCCTGGAATTTCTGGAATATCGTCTGGAAGAACCGCCCCTGAGCATTAAAGAGGCGAAGGAAAAGGGAAGAACCTACGCTGCACCGCTCTACGTTCGAGTGCGGTTGATCGATCGACGAACAAATGAGATTAGAGAACAGGATGTGTACATGGGGGATATGCCGCTGATGACCGACAAAGGCACCTTTGTAGTCAACGGGGCTGAGCGGGTGGTGGTGACACAGCTCGTGCGTTCTCCTGGGGTTTTCTTTTCCAGGGAAGTGACTTCCACTGGAAAAGTGGAATACGGATTTAAGATTATCCCCAATCGGGGAGCGTGGCTTGAGTTTGGTATCGATCCAGGGGATGTGCTCTTCGTGAGGGTGGATAAGCGTCGTAAGATTAACGCCTGTACTTTAGTAAGAGCTTTTGGATTTGACAGCAATGAGGATATCCTGTCTCTTTTTGACCGCCATCCTTTAATTCGCAAAACTCTGGAAAAAGACCCCTCCACCACGACCAAAGAAGCGGTTACGGAGATATTTCGGCGCCTGAGGCCCAGTGAACCACCCACCGAAGAAAATACCCGAGATTTTATCAGGTATCTCTTTAACGACCCCCGACATTATGATCTGGGAGAGGTGGGGCGGTATAAAATCAACAATAAATTGAGACTGGAAGAGCGAATTGTCCGTATCGAAGAGCCCATAGTGGCCGAGGACCTGGTCATCGACCTTGCAGAACGGAAAGTTTTGCGGGAGTTTTCTCCGGAAATGGAAAACGATTTCTCCCGTTATCAGGTGGTGCTCAGAAGGGGTGACCGCCTGAGCCGGCAGCTTGCTCAGGAAATCGAAGGGTTGAGCCAGGAGTATCCCATAGAGTACGTTAAGGTATTTAATGAGGAAGACCTTGAGGTAAAAGTCTATGTAGAGCGAGAAGATACCTGGGAAGCGCTCTCCGAGAATCTGGAGGGTCGAGTGCTGACTGAAGATGTCAGGGACATCGACACGGGAGAAGTGCTTTTAGAAAAAGGAAGAGAATTGACGCTTGACCTTATCCGGGAACTTCGAGGGCTGGGAATCGAGAAGGTGCGGGTTAAAAAGAGTAGAACCCTTGCTCCCGAAGATGTGGTGGGAAGTATCCGGTATCTCCTGAATCTTATTGATGGTATCGGGTACGATGATGATATCGACCATCTTGGAAATCGTCGGGCGCGACTTGTGGGAGAGCTCTTGCAGAATCAGTTTCGTACTGGTTTACTCCGGGTAGAAAAGGTCATCAGGGAAAGGATGACGATTCAGCCTGATACAGAATCTCCCACTCCTCAGAGTTTGATCAATGTTCGTCCAGTGGTGGCGGCTTTGCGGGAATTTCTGGGGAGTAGTCCTTTGTCGCAATTTATGGATCAGATCAACCCCCTTTCTGAGATTACCCACAAAAGACGTCTGAGTGCTCTGGGTCCTGGTGGTTTGAGTAGAGAACGAGCCGGTTTTGAAGTTCGAGATGTTCATTATACCCATTATGGTCGAATGTGTCCCATCGAGACTCCCGAGGGTCCCAATATCGGTCTTATTACTTCACTCTGCATCTTTGCCAAGGTGAATGAGTATGGATTTATTGAGACTCCCTATCGCCGGGTCATAGATGGGAAATTGACCGACGAGATTGTGTACCTAACTGCTGACGAAGAGGATCGTTACCACATTGCGCCTTCGGATGTAAAAGTCGGCCAGGATGGAGTGTTACTGGAAGAAACTGTGGTGGTTCGTTTTCGAGGTAAGATTGTGGAGGTTCCAAGGGATAAAGTTGATTTTATGGATGTTTCTCCTCAGCAGATTATCAGTGTTTCAGCTTCGCTGATTCCCTTTTTGGAACACAATGACGCCAACCGAGCCCTCATGGGGACAAACATGCAGAGGCAAGCTGTTCCTCTCCTTGCTCCTCATCCTCCTTATATTGGGACCGGAATGGAGTATAAGGTGGCGCAGGATTCTGGAGCAGCGGTGGTGGCAAAAAGATCTGGCTGGGTGAGAAAAGCAGACAGTTTGCGCATTGAAATCGAAACAGAGAATGGTCTAATTGATGTTTACGAGCTGGATAAATTTCAGCGCTCGAACCAGAGTACCTGTATTAACCATAAGCCGATTGTGAGAAAAGGAGACTTTGTTTCTAAGGGGCAGGTTATTGCCGATGGTCCCTGTACTACAATGGGGGAAGTCTCTTTGGGGAGAAATGTGCTGGTGGCGTTCATGCCTTGGGAAGGAGAAAATTTTGAGGATGCCATCGTCATCAGCGAAAGACTGGTAAAAGAGGATATTTTTACTTCCATTCACATTGAGGAATACGAAATAGAGGCTCGAGAGACCAAATTAGGTCCTGAGGAGATTACCCGGGATATCCCCAATTTGGGAGAGGATATGTTGCGTAACCTGGATGAAAGCGGAATCATCCGGATTGGAGCAGATGTGAAACCAGGTGACATCCTGGTGGGGAAGGTGACTCCCAAAGGAGAAACTGAATTAACGCCTGAAGAGAAACTCCTGCGGGCCATTTTTGGTGAAAAAGCTCGAGAGGTCCGGGATACATCGCTTCGGGTGCCTCACGGTGAGTATGGGAAGGTTATCGACGTGAAGGTGTTTTCCCGGGAAAACGGGGACGAGCTGTCTCCAGGGGTCAATAAGCTGGTCAAAGTTTTTGTTGCTCAGAAGCGGAAAATCTCGGTGGGCGATAAGATGGCTGGGCGCCATGGAAACAAGGGAGTTATTGCTCGGGTGGTGGCCGAAGCAGACATGCCCTATCTTCCTGATGGTACACCAGTTGACATCGTCCTGAACCCTCTGGGAGTGCCGTCGCGTATGAACATTGGCCAGATTTTGGAGACTCATTTGGGATGGATTGCGAACAAGGAGAAACAATTTGTTGCCAGTCCTCCTTTTGATGGAGCGAAAGAACAAGAAATCCTGGAGTCTATCAGTAAAGTTCAATCTCCCGAAGGTAAGATGGACTTCGAAGAATTTTTTGATAGCCGTGTTTCGAGAGATCTGCAGATTGATCCTGACGGAAAAACTGTACTCTATGACGGGAGAACCGGTGAGCCCTTTGATAACCGGGTTACCGTGGGATATATCTATATGATGAAGCTGGCCCACCTGGTAGAGACCAAGATTCACGCTCGCTCCACTGGTCCGTACTCGCTTGTTACACAGCAGCCTCTTGGCGGTAAAGCGCAGTTTGGTGGTCAGCGCTTTGGTGAAATGGAAGTCTGGGCTCTGGAAGGGTATGGTGCAGCGTATACTCTGCAGGAAATGCTTACGGTGAAATCGGATGATATCACGGGAAGAGTGAAGGCGTACGAAGCAATTGTGAAAGGGAAGAATGTGTTTAAGCCTTCTCTGCCTGAATCCTTTAAGGTGCTGGTTAAAGAATTGCAGAGTCTGTGTTTGAGCGTTAAAGTTTTTGATGCCAAGAAAAAGGAAATTTCCCTGGAGGAGATGGAAAATGCTGAGGAAGAGGGAACAAACTTGGGTGTGAACCTCCAGGGACGAGAAAAAAAGTGAGAAAAGGGGGAAGGACCCTTGGTGGATGTTAACGACCTTGGTGCGATTCAAATTGGATTGGCCTCTCCTGAGGAAATTAGAAAGTGGTCTCGGGGAGAAGTCAAAAAGCCGGAGACAATAAATTACCGTACTTTGAAGCCAGAAAAGGATGGTCTCTTTTGCGAGAAGATTTTCGGTCCCACTAAAGACTGGGAATGTTACTGTGGGAAATATAAAAGGGTAAAAGATAAGGGGATGGTCTGCGACCGATGTGGGGTGGAAATCACCAAAGCTTCGGTCCGGCGCGAACGCCTGGGGCATATTGAGCTGGCTACCCCGGTTTCCCATATCTGGTATTTTAAGAGCATACCCAGTAAGATGGCCCTTCTTTTGGGAATAATTCCCAAGAACCTCGAAAAGGTGCTTTACTTTGCTTCGGGTCGGAAAAGGGAGGATTGTTATAAAGTTATCGACCCTGGTTCCACGGATCTTGAAGCAGGGGAAACCATTCGGGAGACCGAATACAAGATTTATTCCAAATATGATCCGGGCTTTCGAGCTGAACCAGCTCATCGCATTGTGGAAGTGCACAGCCTCCCCTTTTCGATTGGTGATCGCCTGACTCTGAAGGATTACACCCGTTATCGGTCCAAATACAAAGATAGCTTCACTGCAGAACCGATTGACGAGAACCACTTCGAAGTAGTAGATATAAAGGTTTTCCCCTACCAGCGGGATGAGGAACTGTCGGAATCTGAAGTGAATCAGTTGCGGGAAGTATTTGGGGGGCTCTTTGAGGAAAATGTCCTTTCTGATACGGTGGAAGAACCCTGTTACATCGTGGTAAACCCTGGGAAAACCGGCCTTAAGGTTTCGCAGATGATTCTGGAGACCGAAGCTCGTCTTCTTTCCCGCTATGACCCTGAGTTCAAAGCTGGAGTTGGTGCCGAAGCAGTGCGAGAAATCTTGAAAAACATCGATGTACACCAGTTGGCTCGGGAACTGCGTAAGGAATTGAAAGAATCCTCGGGAGCCAAGGCTAAAAAGCTCATCAAAAGACTTCAGGTGGTGGAATCGTTCTGCAAATCGGGCAATCGTCCGGAGTGGATGATTCTTGAAGTCATACCGGTGCTCCCACCAGATCTCCGTCCCATGGTCCAGCTTGATGGAGGACGGTTTGCCACTTCCGACCTCAACGACCTCTATCGACGGGTAATCAACCGGAATAACCGTCTGAAAAGACTTCTTCAGCTTGGTGCTCCGGAGATCATCGTGAAAAACGAGAAAAGGATGCTTCAGGAAGCCGTTGATGCCCTCTTTGATAACGGCCGTCGGGGGCGACCGGTGCTTGGTCCTGGAAATCGACCTCTGAAATCGTTGAGCGACATGCTCCGGGGTAAAAAGGGTCGTTTCCGTCAGAATCTCCTGGGGAAACGGGTTGACTATTCTGGCCGTTCGGTGATTGTTTCTGGACCGCGACTCCGGTTTGACCAGTGTGGAATTCCCAAAAAGATGGCCCTGGAGTTGTTTAAACCCTTTGTGATGAAGAAGCTGGTTGATAAAGGATTTGCCCACAATATCAAGAGTGCTAAAAGGATGGTGGAAAAAGTCCGCGACGAGGTCTGGGGTATCCTGGAGGAAGTGATTGCCGAACATCCGGTGCTTCTAAACCGCGCTCCAACACTTCACCGTCTGAGTATTCAGGCTTTCCAGCCGGTGCTTGTAGAAGGGAATGCCATTCAGCTTCATCCTCTGGTGTGTCCGGCTTTTAATGCTGATTTTGACGGTGACCAGATGGCGGTGCATGTACCCCTTTCGGCAGAGGCACAGGCCGAAGCACAAATCATCATGCTATCGTCGCACAATATCCTTTCTCCTGCTCACGGAAAGCCCATTGCTGTTCCCACTCAGGATATGGTTTTGGGCTGCTACTATCTAACACTTCTTGGGACCCGAGGTGAGAGGAAGAAAATTTTCCGCAGTGTTGATGAGGCCATGCTTGCGTACTCCTTCAAAAAGCTCGACCTGCATGAACCCATTTTTGTGAAGGAGATCGCCGAGCGTCACCCGGAGGTTCGGGAAACCACCGTGGGAAGAATTATCTTTAACCAGGTTCTTCCTGAGGGAATGCCCTATTACAATGAACCCATTACCAAAAAGAAACTCTCCGAGATTGTGGATCTCTGTTACCGGAGTTTTGGAAACCTGACTACGGTACAGTTGCTGGATAGAATTAAGGAATTGGGATTCCATTATGCCACTAAATCTGGCTCCACCATTGGGGTTCTGGACCTTGAAATCCCGGCCCAAAAAACCGAGATCATTGAAGAAGCTACCCGACGTGTTGAAGAAATCAATGAACATTACAACGAAGGTCTCATCACCGGTGAGGAACGAGAGCAGAAGGTAATCGATGTCTGGACTGATGCTTCCAATAAGATCGCCGATGCTATATTGCGAAACCTGAGTGACTTTAACCCGGTGAACATGATGGCCAAGTCTGGAGCTCGAGGAAGCATCCGTCAGGTCAGCCAGCTCGCCGGAATGCGTGGACTTATGGCCGACCCTTCAGGAAGGATTATCGAATATCCCATCCGGGCCAATTTCCGGGAGGGTTTGAGTGTTCTTGAATACTTCATCTCTACTCACGGAGCGCGGAAAGGATTGGCTGATACCGCTCTTCGAACGGCTAAGTCTGGATACCTCACCAGGCGCCTTGTGGATGTGGCCCAGGATGTGATCGTTCGCGAAGAAGACTGTGGCACCGATGACGGTGTGCTTCTGGAAGACTTGAGAGACGAGAGTGACAACGTGGTGGAAGCTTTTGAGGATCGGGTTCTGGGGAGAATTGCCCTCCGGGATGTGATCGATGAGAAGACCGGGGAGGTACTGGTCAAAGCGAACGAAGAAATCGATGAAAAAGTGGTAGAACGTTTCAAAGAAAGAGGGATCAAGAAAGCCTGGGTGAGGTCGGTTTTGACCTGCAAAACCCGCTACGGAGTCTGCGTGAAGTGTTACGGAAGGAATCTGGCTACCGGACGCCTGGTCGATATCGGTGAAGCGGTGGGTATTGTAGCGGCTCAATCCATCGGAGAACCGGGAACTCAGCTCACCATGCGGACTTTCCATACCGGAGGAATCCGGATTGCTGGAGAAGATATTACCCAGGGTCTACCTCGGGTGGAACAACTCTTTGAAGTTCGGAAGCCCAAAAAGGCAGCGGTTCTCTCGGAAGTGGACGGAGTGGTGGAAAAGATTGAGACCATCGGAAACCGCCGCAAAATCTATGTCCGACCCAGTGAGGATGAAGAAGATCAGACTGTTCGTACCTATTTCGTACCCCACGATGTGAGAATCTGTGTGGTGGAAGGAGACACCGTCAAAGCAGGAGAGCGATTGACTCTGGGACCCATTAACCCCAGGGATATTCTGAAGATCAAGGGAATTCGAGCAGTGCAGAAATATCTCCTGGAAGAGATTCAGTCTGTTTATGTATCTCAGGGTGTGAACATTAACGATAAACACATTGAAGTGATCATCCGGCAGATTGCTCGTCTCAATAAAATCATGGTGGAGAATGCCGGCAATACCGGTCTTCTTTCTGGGGAAATGGTCTTTCTGGAAGATTTCGAAAAAGAAAATGCCCGGATTCTTTCTGAAAACCAGGCTCTCCTTGAAAATACCAGAAATCTCCTGGAGGGTCGCAAACTCGGTGAAGATGTCCTGGATATTTCCGGAGAAACTATCCTGCGAAAAGGGGAAATCCTGGAAGAGCCAGCCATTCAGCAGATTCTTTCTGTGGAATGTAAGTCCTTTTTGATTGAAAAGGGAGAAAACATGGTGCGGGTGATTCGGGGGTACCGGAATCTGGAACACGAACTTCTGGATAGAATCTGTGTGGAAGAAGTAAAGGACAAAGACGGAAAAACGCTCATCAAAGCTGGTGAAACCCTAAGGCCCGCCCTTCTTGACCACATTGCTGAAGTGGGTCCGGTGAATTTGCGGATTCGGGAGAAAACCACCTGGGAGAAGTTGAAAGGGTCAATTCTGGCTGAGGATGTGGTCAGTCGCAAGACGAACGAGGTGCTCATTCCTGCCCATACTCGTCTTGAAAATGAGCAGATTGAGTTACTGCAAAAGCACGATGTGGAACAGGTAGTGGTCTGGAAAAATGTTAAATCGTTCCCCATCAAAGAGAACCTGGTCAAAGTGCTCCGGGATGAGATTTTGGGGAAAGAAGTGGCAAAAGACATTGTGAGTCCTCAAACTGGAGAAGTGATTATCCCCTCTGGACAGACTATTAGCCGGGGTTCGGCACGGAGGTTGGTAAGCGAGGGAATCCGGGAAATACCACTTCGGGATGGCCGGTTCTTCTCCATCGAGGGAAGATTGATCGAAATGCTGGAACAGGAGATCGTGGGAAAGGTTGCTGCTCAAGATGTAATTCTGGGAAATAGTGGCACTGTGCTCATCAAAGCTGGAGAGATTATTGATCGAGAAGATGTGGCCCGGATTGCCGAAGATAACATTAGCCTCCTTTTCCTGCGGGATATTGAGAGCGAAAAAGAAGTGAAAACCCTGGTTGAAGAAGTAATTTATCTCCCCGGACTGAAGCATGTGGCTACCGGAAGGCCCATTGTGCTTGGGATCACCAAGGCTTCTCTGGCGGTGGAAAGTTTCCTCTCGGCAGCCTCATTCCAGCAGACAACACATGTCCTGGCTGACTCGGCCATCAAAGGGAAAGTCGATGAGCTCATCGGTCTCAAGGAGAACGTGATTATTGGAAAGGTCATTCCGTCAGGAACTGGTTGTAATCGTTACCGGAAGATTCGTCTTTCCACTGAAGGTGAGGTTGTAGCTCAGGAACATCCTGAGATGCATGAGGACCTGATCCGGGATTTGATGGGAGCAAAGGATGTTGCTTTCCCCTTTGAGGAAGAATTCGGTGAGGGATTTGTCACCTCAGATGAAGATGATGAGGAAGAGCACGATTTTACCGCCTATGAAGAGGATTATGAAGATAACGATGACGAAAACGAAGAAGAGGAGTGATATACTCCTCTTCTTCGCGTATTAATCATTGACAGGTCTTGAAAATGCTGGTAAAATTCCTCCGTCGTTTTGAGGACTGTGGTTTTTTATGGGTCTCGAAGAGTTAAAGTGCGCTGATAAGGTAGTAGGCTTGAGGGCTACTGAAAGGGCAATTCAAAGAGGGAAAGTGAAGAAAATATATCTGGCTACGGATGTGGAGAAAAGTATTAGAGAAAGAATAGAGAGCCTGGCGAAGGAAAGAAGAATAGAGGTTGAGTATGTTTCTTCGGCAGAGACGCTGGGAAGAGCGTGTGGAATAGAAGTTGCTTCTTCCTGTGCTGCTTTACTTGACTCTTCAGAAAGTGGTAAGGAAAACGTTTCCAAGTAAAGGAGGAACGAGATGCCTACAGTTAATCAGTTAGTTCGCGAAGGTCGTAAAAAAGTTAGAAAAAAGAGTGGTGCTCCAGCTCTGAAGGGTTCTCCTCAGAAGCGGGGAGTGTGTACTCGGGTATGGACCATTACTCCCAAAAAGCCGAACTCAGCGTTGAGAAAAGTTGCTCGAGTGCGCTTGACAAACGGCATGGAAGTAACTGCTTACATACCTGGTATTGGTCATAACCTTCAGGAACACTCTATTGTTCTCATTCGAGGGGGCAGAGTGAAGGATTTACCAGGGGTTCGTTACCATGTGATTCGTGGGACCTTGGATACTGCTGGTGTAGAAAATCGGAAGCAGGGTCGTTCCAAGTACGGTGCGAAAAGACCCAAATCCTGAAAGGAGGAGAAGATAAAGGTGCCCAGGAAAGGTCCGGTTTCAAAAAGAGAAGTTCCTCCAGATCCAGTGTACAATAGTGTCGATGTGGCGATGTTGATTAATAAAGTTATGAAGGACGGCAAAAAGAGCATTGCCGAAAAGATTGTGTATGGTGTCTTTGAAATTGTCAAAGAAAAAACCAAGAGAGACCCGCTGGAGGTCTTTTCTCAGGCATTAAATAATGTCATGCCCCTTGTGGAAGTGAGACCAAGGCGAGTGGGTGGAGCAAACTACCAGGTTCCAATTGAAGTACGTCCTGACCGAAGCAAGAGCCTTGGTTTGCGATGGCTGGTGAGTTATGCGCGAGCGAGACAGGGGAAGAGCATGATGGAGAAATTAGCCAGTGAAATTATGGATGCTGCCAATGGTGCAGGTGGAGCGGTGAAAAAGCGGGAAGACACTCACCGCATGGCAGAAGCAAACAAAGCTTTTGCTCACTATCGGTGGTTCTAGTCAAAGGGAGGTCACACAGGACGCGTGAGTAAAAACATGAATAAAGTAGAGCCGAAGTTTGAGGAATACGCAATTTCTCATGTTCGAAATATCGGGATTATGGCCCATATTGATGCCGGGAAGACCACGGTTACGGAGCGCATTCTTTATTATACCGGCAAAATTCACCGGATGGGTGAAGTTCACGAAGGTACAGCAACAATGGATTTTCTTCCGCAGGAGCAGGAGCGGGGAATCACCATCAGTTCGGCGGTTACCACCTGTTTCTGGAGGGATTGTCGTATTAATATTATTGATACGCCAGGCCACGTGGACTTTACAGTAGAAGTAGAGAGGAGCCTGCGAGTTCTTGACGGGGCAATTGCTGTCTTCTGTGGGGTGGGAGGAGTTGAACCTCAGTCGGAGACGGTGTGGTACCAGGCGGACCGTTACCGGGTGCCCAGGATTGCCTTTGTCAATAAACTGGACCGGGTGGGAGCCGATTTCTATGCGGTGGTGGAAGCCATTCGAAAAAAACTAAACGCCAATGCTCTTCCGGTGCAAGTACCGGTGGGGAAAGAATCCGATTTTGTGGGAGTTGTCGATTTAATTGAGTTAAAGGCTTATCTATATGACATTGATGAGGAA
>JABUEZ010000020.1 GCA_013314795.1 Candidatus Profundicultor aquiphilus
TAGATTTTCCGGCACCATTGTCACCTACCAGGGCTACAATTTCCTGCGGATATACTTCGAAATCAACATCCTCCAGAGCATGAACTCCACCAAAATACTTACTGATGCCCTTTAACGCCAGGATTGGCTGAGGAACCTCTTCGTCCGTCAAGAGTACCGTCTCCAAAACGAGTCTCCCCCTTCAACAAATCATATCTTTCTTTTCCGATACATATCGATCATCACTGCCCCAATGATCACTGCCCCAATGGCGGCCGGTTGCCAGTAAGCCGGAAACCCTAAGAGTACCAGAGCATTACGCAAAATCTGCATGATCGCCGCCCCAATTAACGCTCCCCAGACGCTTCCTTCACCACCCGCAAGACTGATACCACCAATCACCGCTGCGGCAATGATATCGAGCTCATAGCTCTGTGCAGCCGTTGGAGCTGCGACACCCAGACGAGCAGTCATCAGCAGTCCGCCAATTCCAGCCAGAAGGCCCGATAAGGTAAAAGCAATATTTTTGACCCGGCCAGTATTGATGCCAGCCAAAGCTGCAGCGTATTCGTTCCCTCCCACCGCATAGGTATGATAACCGAGCTTGGTCTTATCAAGGAGAACATAACAGAGCACACCAAAAATGACCATGAAAATAGCCGGCAAGGGAACCTGCCAGACAAAAATACCCACGTCAGTCTGCCCCAGGGTCATAAAAGAGCGGGGCAAATTCCGCACCGGCCACCCCTGGGTCATTCCGTAACAAAATCCTCGAATAATGCTCATGGTCCCAAGAGTCGCAATAAACGGGGGCAGTTTGGTCTTGCTGACCATAAGGCCATTTAAAAAACCAACACCGAGAGTAGCCACAAGACCTACAATGACTGCAAAAACGACATGATATCCGGCAACAAGAAGCATAGCCGTAACAATCCCCGAAAAAGCCATATTCGAACCAGCCGAGAGGTCAATACCTCCCCCAATGATGACAATAGACTGCCCAAACGAAGCGATGGCAATCCAGGAAAAAGCCCGCAAAACGTTAAAAATGTTATTTGCTGTGAGAAATGTCCGGGTCAAAAGACCCAAGATGACCACCATACCAAAGAGAATCAAAACAAGCGCCGCTAACTGGTTTCTGGCAAAGCGGAGCAATAAACCGGGTTCAGTATAACGGAGAAATTCCTCTTCTCTCTTGCTTTCCACAACATGTCCCTCCAGTGAGTGCGTAACATTAGAAAAATAGGGTGGACCGGGATACCCCGGTCCACCAAAACACCTTCTTTTTCACTCCTTCGGGAACGGAGGCGGAAGTGGTTTCGTGAAATCACTGGTTTCCCAGGCCTTAATCATGGCATCAACGTTATGGATGGTGACGATGTCCATGCCTGAATCGGTCCAGGAAGGAAATTCTTTCTTGTTCACAATATAGTCAAAAAGCATCTGGATGGTGTCATAACCCCAACCCCAGTACTTTTGACCCACAAGGCCAACCAGAAGTCCTTCCTTCAGATACTGAAGCTCCACTGGAAGGGTATCAAAGGCAACAGTCTTTACGCGTCCAGATTTCGCCGCCTCTTCCCAGAGGGGCATTGATCCGCGTTCAGCAAAAAGTGGCCAGAGCCCGACAAAAAACCATCCGGTGAGATCTGGATAAGCCTGCATGGTTTCCTCCACCACCTGCACTCCTTGATTGATGTCGTCATAACAGGCCACGGTAGTTACAATCTCAATACCAGGATAGTTTTTGATCACGTCCTTGAAACCCCGAATACGCTCCTCCAGATTAAACGCCCCAGGAACCCCAGTAAGAAGGGCTACTTTCCCCTTTTCACCCATGTACCGGACGAGGAGTTCCGCTGCCGCTTTTCCGCCGTCATAGTTACTCACGCCCAGATAGGTGAAACGCTTACTGTTCGGGGCATCGGAGTCCCAGGTCATGACGGGGATTCCCGCATCCACCGCTTTGTTGATTACATCCACCAGGGCATCGGGGTCGTTACAGGAGACACCAATCCCATCCACACCTTTGGCGATGACATCTTCAATGACTCTCACCTGTTCCGCAGCGTCAGAAGCCACCGAACCAACGTACAGCACTTCTACAGTATAATCAGTGGTTTCGGTCAACTCTTTGGCTTTGGCAAAAGCACCATCTCGACCAAGTTCGAACACTGGGTTGTTGAGAGCTTTGGGAATCCAGGCAAAAGTGAGTTTCTTCTCTTCCGCAAACAGACCAGAAATTAACAAGCCCCACACCAGAACTACCACTACACCAAACACAAACCACTTTCCTCTTCTCATTTTCTCCTCCTCCTTTAATGAAACTCAAGGAACACGATTACCAATGAACGTGCTTTTCCTTTTTCTCATCACCTCCTATCCTTTCCCCAAAAAATGCAACTCTATTTTTAAATCTTATCATTCCCCTAACGAAAGTCAATCCGTACTTCTTTTTCACCTTTCTCCATAATTCTTCCCCTTTGCAAAACATAAAATTTTTTCAAAAATAACCAGAAAAGAATGCTTCAGGAAACGGGAAGCACCTGAGAAGAAACAGCAAACTGACTCATATAAAGGCGATAATAGAAGCCTTCCCTGGCAAGCAGTTCCTGATGGGTTCCCCTTTCTACGATTTCACCGTGGTCAACAACAAGAATACAATCGGCATTTTGGATAGTACTGAGGCGATGAGCAATGACGAAGCTGGTACGCCCTTTCATGAGGTGGCGCATCGCCGACTGGATGTATTTTTCGGTTCGAGTGTCGATATTGCTGGTGGCTTCGTCAAGAACAAGAATAGCCGGATTCTTGAGAATAACCCTTGCAATAGCCAGAAGCTGTCTCTGCCCCTGGCTCAGGTTCTCACCCCCATCGGTAAGAACGGTGTCGTATCCCTGGGGAAGGCTGAGGATAAAATGTTCGGCATTGGCCAACCGTGCTGCTTCCTCCACCTCCTGGTCGGTAGCAGAGGGCCTTCCATAGCGAATATTTTCCCGTACCGAAGTGGAAAAAAGATAGGTATCCTGCAAAACAACTCCCAAAAGAGAACGCAATGATTCCCTCTTGATTTTTCGTAATTCAATACCATCAATCAAAATTTCGCCGCTCTCGATATCGTAAAACCTGGCCAAAAGATTGACAATGGTGGTCTTCCCAGCCCCGGTTGGACCTACAAGGGCAATCATCTGTCCGGGTTCGGCGCGGAAGGTGAGGTGCTTCAGAATTGGCACACCTTTTTCGTAGGAAAAGGACACATCCCGAAATTCAACTTCGCCCCGGACTTCTTTCAACTCCACAGCATCTCCGGCATCGGGTGGTTCAGGAACTTCATCAATGACCTGAAATACCCTTTCGGCGCTGGCCAACGCCGATTGAAACATATTAAATTGATTGGCCAGTTCACTTAAAGGACGGGTAAAATGCCGGGAATAGGTAATAAAACTGGCTATGGTACCGATACTCACCGTTCCCTGCGTGGCAAACCAGCCCCCAAACCCAGCTATGATAGCCAGACTCAGATTATTGATGACGTTCATCAATGGCCCCATAATACCGGCATAGATTTGAGCCTTTATGCCAGCCCTTTTAAGGTCATGATTCAAGCATTCAAAACGTTCTATTTCTTTATCCTCCCGAGAAAATGCCTTAACTACCTTGAGACCGGAGATATTTTCCTCGATGATTCCGTTGAGATTACCCAGTATAGATTGTTGCTCCCGAAAACTATTGCGGGTATATCTGGTAACACAAAAAATAACTAAAAGTGTAAGTGGTATTGCTATCAAGCTCACCACGGTAAGCCTAACACTCATCCGCGACATGGCAATCACGGTCCCCACGACGGTAATGAGTCCCGCAAACATCTGGGTGATTATTGCACCGAGCGTATTGCTGATGGTGTCGATGTCATTAGTCAACCGGCTCATCAAATCACCATGAGGATGGGTATCGAAAAAACGAAGCGGTAAAACCTGAAGCACATCAAAAAGGTCCTTCCGCAAGTTAGCAATGACTCGCTGGACAGTACGAACCATCAGGTAATCCTGAAGCCAGAAAGAAGACGCCCCAAGGAGATACACAGTAACCATAACCATCAAAAGACGTACCAAACCCCTCAAATCTCCAGGAATGATATAGTTATCAATCGCTCGACCAATCAGATAGGGACCAACAAGCATCAAGAGCGAAGAAACACCGACCAGTAAAAAAGCCAGAGCTATTCTCCATTGATAAGCCCTGAGGTATTGCCAGAGCCGCTTCATGGTTTTTGCAGGGTTTTCCGGTTTTACCGTAACACCTGTAAAGTGCCTCCCCGGACCAAATCCAGCGCGAACCCCTGGCCCGAAAGGAGTAGAAGTTCTGGAATCCTTAGGATTCAACACCAACTCGATTCGCCTCTCTTTCCTGCAATGCACATATCTCTCGATAAAGGGAACAGGTTCGGAAAAGTTCGTCATGAGTTCCCTGAGCGATAAGTTTTCCTCCATCAAGAACCAGGATTCTATCGGCGTTCATGATGGTACTCACCCGCTGAGCAATGATAAAGGTGGTACATCGCTTCTTGCGACGTTTCAACCCCTCCAAAATGAGTTTCTCGGTTGCAAGGTCCACAGCACTGGTGCTATCATCGAGAATTAAAATTGCCGGATTTTTGATAAGCGCCCTGGCAATAGCGATGCGCTGTTTCTGACCACCCGATAGATTGACACCACGCTGACCAATCAACGTATCGTACCCATCGGGAAAACTCATGATGAAATCATGAGCCTGAGCAATCTTGGCAACTTCTATGATTTCCTCCAACGACGCAGACGCATTTCCCCAGCAGATATTTTCCCTTATGGTCCCCGAAAAAAGTACCGATTCCTGAAGTACCATACCAATCGAAGCCCTGAGCGTTTCAAGACCCCACTGGCGAACATCCCGATCATCGATGAGAATTCTTCCCTCAGTAACGTCATAGAAACGAGGGATAAGATGAACCAAAGTCGATTTCCCTGAACCGGTCGTTCCCATGATAGCCACAACTTCACCGGGACTTGCCGTAAAAGAAATACTCTGCAAAACCGGTTCCCCTTGTCGACCATCGTAACTGAAAGAAACATTTTCAAACACCACTTTACCAGAAGTGATAGGCGTTCTGTCCGGTTCGGGTGGATCGGTTATCTCCACCTCTGCCTCCAGAACCTCTCGAACCCTCCCCACTGAGGCACCAGCCCGACTGACAAAGATAAAAATATGACCGATCATCATAAGCGAGAAAAGGACCTGCGTAACATAGTTAATGAGTGCCATGATTTCTCCAACCTGCATGCCTTTCCTTTGGACCAGAAAACCCCCGAATCCAAGTACCGCCACAATACTGAGATTCATGGTAAGCATGATTAAAGGCGTAAGAGTAATAATAGGGAAAAAAGCCTGGATAGTGCTTTTCGCGAGTTCCTGATTTGCAGAGTGAAAACGCGATTTTTCCCACCAGGATCGGACAAAAATTTTGACCACCCGAACACCGGCCAGGTTTTCTCGAATGATAGTACTAATACGATCGATTTTCTGCTGTACCACCTGAAAAAGAGGTAATCCCCGCTTGAGAAGGTACAGGAAAATCGAAATTTGCACTGCCACAGCAGTCAGTAACACAGGCGCCATCTGGGGCTTTATGAGAATGGCCATGATAGTACCACCTATAAAAAGCAATGGCGCCCTTACCACAATCCGCAAAGCCATCAAAACCAGATTCTGCAACTGGGTAATATCGTTGGTAAGACGAGTAATCAGCGTAGAAGGAGGTAAACGATTCAGATTGGAAAATGAAAAAGATTGAACCTTGCGAAATACCGCGGAACGCAAATCAGTGCCAAAACCCTGGCTGGCACGACTGGCGGCCACAGTACAACCTATTCCGCCCATCATACCTATGAGGGCCACTCCCACCATGAGGATCCCGGTCCTAAAAATCAGCGTCAGATTTCCCTGAGCAATTCCACGATCTACCATCCTGGCCAGCAAAGTCGGTTGCATCAGATCACAAATGACTTCCACCACCATAAGAAGTGGAGCCAAAAGAACTCCCTTCCGATAAGGCCGCAGGTAAACCAGAAATTTGCGAATACTTTCTCCCGATAGATCACCTTGAAGATTATCTTGATTCCCCTGCATCGTTTATCTCCCTCAGATTATCCCGAATCCGGATAAGAAATCTTCGTAAAAGAAGCTTCTCCTCAGGCGTTAACCCCGAGAAACATTCCTTCTCCATCATTGTGTTGATTTCTTCCACACTTTTACGGAGACTCTGTCCTTTTTCCGTAAGGTACACCCGTACCACCCGCATATCCCGGGTATCAGCTTCCCGCCGTAAAAGTCCAGCTTTTTCCATTCTGCGAAGGATCATCGTCACCGTGGGTGGCCGCAATCCCAGGGCTTCGGCGATATCCTTCTGTGTTAAACCATTCCGCTCCCAGAGTAAAGCCAGAACGTGTGGCTGTCCCCTGTGGAGTCCAATTTTGCCCAGAAGAAAATGATGCCTGATAAAATGCTGCCGTATGACCTGCCATAATAGAGCATGCAACGATTCGCTATCTCTGTCCCACATCTTCATCCCTCTATTTATTTAGCTGTCTAAATAATAGACCATGGCATTGTCTATGTCAAGGAAAACAAAGAACATCTGACATAGCACTTTTTTAGAAAGCCAGTATAATAAGAAAAGGAGCGAGTGCTATGCTGGAAGAAGTGGTAATGCTCTACAAAAAAATTGAAGAACTTTACCGGTCCTCAGAAACACCCCGGAGGAAATTTCTGGAGCTTCTCGAACTTCTGGAATCACTTGAATCATCAGGAGAAGGAAGTTCCAAAGTTGATTTACAGGAACAAGCCCATGTCGCGCACTGTGTCCAGCGATTTAAAAGATATGGTAACATCGATGAAGAAAACCTGATGGGAATGTTTGCTCTGGTTACCCGAACCATCCAGCGTCTTTTTTCGGTACCACCCCCAGAGCCGTTATCCGAAATAGCTACGAAGTGTTTCCCAACAGAAAAAAAATCGCAAGAACAGTACATAGACGTGACCGGCTTCCTGGTTCTTAAACCTCCCTATCAGAGGGAACGAGCCGTCATCCTCCAGGGCAGTCACGATGAATATGGGTTCCTGACTTTTTATCTTTCGAAACGCTTTGAACACTTGCTACGTTCCCTTACCCCCGGAGAGCGACTCACCCTCCTTCAGGTTAAAAAGGGTGCAAAAGAGGGTGTTTACTTTGATGCCCCACAAACACAGATTATCCTCAACCCGGATATGCTTCTTGATGTATCCACACTGGGTGAATGTCAGGTTAGACATTCACGCCATATCCCAGAACTTTTTTTCCTTAAAAGTATGGTATCCCAAAAGACCAGCGAAAATGCCACGTATGGAAATATACTCACGGTCCTTTTCGCCATGCACCTTGAAAAGAAAGACGCACCATTCCCACAACTTGTGCAACGTTTTCTGGAAGAGAATCCTCGCGAAGTATTACTCCTCCAGTCTCTGCGCCCTCATCTCCCACTTACCGTAACAGAAATTATCCAGAAGCTTGGACCTCTCTACAACCGGCTTATCAGCGCGATGGATTCTTTTGACCAGCGTCATCTCATCCCAGAAGTACTACTCCTTTCGGAAAAAATTGGGTTGATTGGCCGCCTGGATTTCCTCTGTGCCAGAGAGAATCGATGGTGTATCATAGAAGTAAAGATGGGTAACCCCCCCGACACGCGTCATCTTCCCTGGTCTTCCCACTGGATGCAACTTACCGGCTACCTTTTTATGGCCCACAACCTTGGTCTTCCACTCTATGAAACCTCATACCTGCTTTACCCGAAAAACCATGACCCTGCAAGCGTTCTCCGACCCCTCCCGTATGACCAGAGTCAAATTTGCGCACTGATAGAACTTCGTAACCAGGTAATCCAGTTACACCAGCGTCTCAAAGAATCCCCGGAAGCAACACTCACCACAATGTTGAATCCAGAAGAAAATCTCTTGAACGCGTTACCTGCTTATCTCCGCAATGACTTTCAGCATCTTCAAAAAGCCTTTAATGAAGCACCATCCCTTCACCGCAAATACTATGCCCGGTTTTTCAGATTTCTTCTCAACGAAAGGGAGTACGAGCGTGCCGGGACATCCTGGTCCCCACAATTAGCGTCTCTGTGGAGAAAAACACCCGAAGAAAAACAGCACATCTTTTCCATTCTCTGGGATCTCACCTGGGACCAGAAAGCCAGTAAACCCGAAGAAGGACTTTTTACCTTTCGATTTCCTCAAACCGACATGTACTCCGACTTTCGTGCCGGCGATATGATCCTACTTACCCCCAAAGCCGATGAACGCACCGATGTTCCATTCTTCCTAAACGGGTTCATTGTCACCATCGATTCATCCAAAGTTGAAATTCGCACCCGCTTTAAACAGGTGTTCCTGTACCATCTTCAAAATAACCCTCACTGCCATCTCAATATGGAACATTTCTTCTATGACCACTATCCTCACCTTATACGCAGTCTTTCCTGGTTTCTCCTCGCCCCCCAGGAAAAACGAGAACTTCTCCTTGGGCTGCGCAAGCCCCGTTTTGTAAAAATGCAGCCACCCTTCCCCGAAGGAAACCTGTGCAAAGAACAGCGAGAATGCCTCATACGGGCTTTCCAGGCAGAGGACTATTTTCTCCTTCAGGGACCCCCTGGTACCGGGAAAACCAGAGTCTTCCTGGCTAACCTGGCTAAACTTTTCCTCACCCATACTGACGAAAATCTCCTGATCCTGGCTTTCACCAACCGGGCCGTTGATGAAGCCTGTTCAGCAATAAAAAAGGTATTGCCCAGCACGCCCTTTCTCCGCCTGGGAAGCGACGTAAACACCGAACATACCGATTGTTCCCTTCACACCCTTTTTGGTGGCCAAACACCACAGGAAATGCTCAAAAATGCTTCAAAAATACGGCTGGTGGTCTCTACCGTCTCTTCCTGCCTCATGCAGTGGGACCTCGTGCAACTCTTTAAACCGACCATAGCCATTGTTGACGAAGCTTCTCAGTTACTTGAACCTCATCTGGTGGGTATCCTCAGCATGATGAAGCGTTTCATCCTCATCGGGGACGAAAAACAGTTGCCAGCAGTGGTGGTGCAGCCAGAACCCGACCTTGTGGTCGAAGACCCCGAACTCCATGCCATTGGTCTTTTTCACCTTGGGGTCTCTCTTTTTGAGCGGCTTCTTTATAACGCCAACCAAAAGGGCTGGCACGAATGCCACGGTATGCTCATCGCTCAGGGACGCATGCACCGGGCGATTCAGGAAGTTGCAAACATGCTTTTCTACGATAACAAGCTCTGTGTTCTTTGCGAAGAAACCCAGTCACGTCCTATCAAAGAATACAACCCAGAAAGTAAAGACCCTTTTGAACAGGCGCTGGCTTCATCACGACTCATCTTTGTTCCCACCCACCGTGCAATCCATTCCCGTGTACACGAAGAAGAAGTCAAACTGGTAGTTCGCTTTCTGGAAGTCCTGGAACGAGTCCGCACCAACCAAACGGTGGGGGTAATTACACCTTTTCGCGCTCAAGTTAACGCCATTCGTAAAGCCCTCAAAAAGGAATGGCACACATGGGTCCAGGTCGATACTGTGGAACGCTTCCAGGGCTCAGAAAGGGATTTAATTATCATTTCCACAGCCGTGAGTAGTGAAAAGCAGCTTCCATTTATCCAGTCTCTTCCTCCCAAACCCCTGCGCAAAAGTAAAACCCCTCTGGACCGCAAACTCAATGTGGCCATCACCCGGGCACGAGAACACCTTATTCTTCTTGGTGTTCCTGAACTGCTCCAACGTGTCCCACAGTACGAAAATTTACTCAGCTATATCGAAAAACAGGGAATATGTCTCCAGGCCTCTTCGTGGTCCACTTTTACCAATTCACAAAACTAATTTCCAGGAACCTGGTAAGATATTCTTTGATTCTTGTCTCATCCCAACCGGTTGTTTCTTTCAAACCTTTTCTCATTACTTCAAGATAACAATCCGAAGGTTTTTGTTTCTCATGTTCCCAGGAACCGGTAATGGTTTTTATGGGCAAATCCTCTTTTTCACCAAGAATGAAAACCTGGTCGTACCAGCTCTACCTTCCTGCTCCCAAATATCCTGAAATTGTATTGCAGAAATTCTTCACAATCGGACTACAGTATGATAATCAGAGTGCGACTCTCTCTGACAGGACAAAAAAGCAACACCCTCATTGTCCCATCTCGGTGATCGCTTAGCGAAGTACAAAGGATGCGGGACCAACATCCCTCCTAAATCCTTCGGGATCGGAAGGATCGGCGCTACCCTTGTAACCTTTGTTATTAAAGCATCCACCTTTAATATAGACCATAAACCTTTCCTTGAGCATATTTGAACCGTAAGCAGCGTAGATGAGAGATTCCATTGAAGGCGCTCCCTGAAACCGAAAAAACTTCAAGAGGAAAATAAAATGGCTCCCCGGGCAGGACTCGAACCTGCAACCCTCCGGTTAACAGCCGGATGCTCCACCATTGAGCTACCGAGGAGCGCTCGTTTACAAATTATAAAGAAACCTACTCCGTTTCGTCAAGATAGTCACGCAATTTTCTGCTCCGGGAAGGGTGGCGGAGTTTGCGCAGGGCTTTCGCTTCGATCTGGCGAATTCGTTCCCTGGTGACCCCGAAAATTTGACCAACCTCTTCCAGGGTATGCGGTTTTCCATCTTCAAGGCCGAAACGGAGTTTCAAAACCCTTCGTTCCCGGTCGGTTAAGGTGTTCAAAACGTTATCCAGCTGTTCTTTCAATAAGGAATATGAAGCCGCCTGAGGGGGAGCAAGAACACCGGTATCTTCGATGAAATCACCCAGATGGCTATCTTCTTCTTCTCCAATCGGAGTTTCAAGAGACAAAGGTTCCTGGGCAGTTTTCAGGATTTCCCTCACCTTTTCGGAGGTCATACCCATTCTTTCGGCAATCTCTTCCGGGGTTGGCTCTCGACCCAGTTCCTGCGTGAGTTGACGTGAAGTCCGCACCAGCTTGTTAATGGTCTCCACCATGTGCACCGGAATACGAATGGTTCGAGCCTGATCGGCAATGGCCCGGGTGATGGCCTGCCGAATCCACCAGGTAGCATACGTACTGAATTTGTAACCCTTGCGATAGTCAAATTTTTCCACAGCACGAATAAGACCTAAGTTTCCTTCCTGAATGAGGTCTAAAAAGAGCATCCCTCGCCCCACGTACCGTTTGGCAATGCTCACCACCAGACGCAAGTTAGCCTCAATGAGTTTCCGCTTGGCTTCGTTATCACCTTTTTCGATTCTTTTGGCCAGTTCTACCTCTTCTTCGGGGGTAAGTAACGAAACCTGACCAATTTCTTTCAAGTACATCTTGACCGGATCATCAACACCAATTCCTTTAATTTCCTCAAAGTGAAGGTCTTCGGTTTCTAAGGTTGGTACTTCCTCACGAAAGATTTCCTCATCCGAAACTTCAATCCCTAACTCGGAAAGAGTACTGTAAAGGTCATCGAGCTTATCAACATTGACCGCGTCATCCCCCAGCACATCGTTCAGTTCCTTAAAGGTGATGTACCCCTTCCGCTTCCCACTTTCCACCAGGGAAGAAATACCACCAGACGATCTGTTTTTACCGTTTGTGCTCAACGTGAATTTCGCCCCCTCACCCAATTCGTCTTAATCGTTCCCTTTCTCTATATAATTTATTTAATTCCCTCAATTTGATAGGGTCTTCCGCACGGGAAAGTTCCCGACGCAAAGAAAGAATTCTTCGTTCCAGAGCCGCCAGCCTTACCCGCCGGATCAAGCTTTCCACAGCCCCATCATCCTGGCAGATCTCCTGCAGGTCTTCCCGAGTCGCGATTTCGGTAACCAGAGAATGGAGCGCTTCTTCACCAGGAAAAACATCCACCAGTTTCGACACCAGAAAACCACCTTCGCCACCCAAACCCAAAAGAGCCTGAAAAATACGCTGATGTTCTGGTTCCGAAAAGTGCTCCCTTTCCAGGCTCTCCCCAATTTTATGGCGCCACCGCTCGCTTTCCATCATGACCCGAAGCAACATTTTTTCTGCTTTGAGGATACCGTGTTCTCTGGTTTCTCGCGCAGGCAAGGTTTCCCGCCGCACTGCTCCTTCTTCCTCGTTTAAGAGATGCTGCACAAAAGATTCGTCAACGTGAATTTTTCGCGCCAGAGAAGCAACTTTGAGTGTTCTCTCTATCGGGTCTTTTATACTGACAAGAAAAGGAAACATGCCCCGGATAATCTTTGCCTTCGATTCCAGAGAATTATAACCACAACTCTTAAGCAATAATTCCAGCTGATATTCAAAAAGTGAGGGAGATTTTTGCAGAATTTCTAAAAACTTTTCTTGCCCCTCTTGTCGTAAAAAAGAATCAGGGTCATGGGGTGAAGGCAAAATCACGATGCGCACTGTTAAACCCTTTTCCTGAAGGATGGCCATTCCCCGCAATGTAGCCATCTGCCCGGCCTGATCAGCATCGTACGCAATCAATACTTCATCAACATAGCGCTTCAAAAGGCCAGCTTGGTCCTTGGTGAGCGAGGTCCCCATTGAAGCTACACAATTTCTGATCCCATGTTCAAAGAGTGCCAGGAAATCCATATATCCTTCAACCAGTATCGCCGTACGGGTCTTCTGCAGGTGATCTCGGGTCGCAAAAAGACCGTAAAGATATTGCCCTTTTGAAAAGATAGGTGTATCGGAAACATTCAGGTACTTGGGCTCACCCTTGTCAAGAATTCTTCCCGCAAAACCAACAATTCTTCCCTGTATATCATGAAACGCAAAAGTAATTCTACCGCGGAACCTATCCAGAAGTTCCCCACCTCTTGTAACAACTCCCACACCTGCCTTGATAATCTCCTGACCGGAAAATCCCTCCTTGAGGAGAAAAGCCATAGAATCCCTTCCCGAAATGGGAGAAAAACCGATACCGAAACGTTCCCAGCTTTCAGGTCGAATACCTCTTTTCGCAAGGAGATACGTCCGGGCATTTTCCTCTTCACCCTTTCCACTGCTGAGGCAACGCATATAATAGCGGTTCAACATCTCGTTGAGACGATATAACCGTTCTCTCTCCTCCAGAGAACGCGTGGTTCCCCTGCCGACCTGGACAGAACGAATTTCTACCCCACACTTGTCAGCCAGAAAAAGGACTGCCTCCGGGAAAGTCAGGTTCTCCATCCGCATCACGAAATTAAAGAGATTTCCTCCCACCCCACACCCAAAACAGTGAAAAATTCCCTTCTCCCGTGAAACCATAAAAGAAGGTGTTTTCTCTTCGTGAAAAGGACAGAGACCTTTAAAATTCCGACCGGCAGGCTTCAGGTCAACATACTGGGAGATAAATTCCACGAGATCTATTCGGCTCTTGATTTCCTCAAGGTACTGTTCATCGATAAACAACGGAAAGCACCCACGATGAAAAAATAAACCCGGGAGTCAACCACCTCTCCCGGGTTTTTTCAAAAACTAAGTACTAACGCATGAAAAGAGGTGCAAAAACCAGAGCCACAATCGACATCAACTTGATCAAAATGTTCAAAGACGGCCCGGAAGTATCTTTGAACGGATCACCGACCGTATCACCGACCACGGCTGCAGCGTGGGTGGGTGTTCCCTTGCCACCCATTTTCCCACTTTCGATGTATTTCTTGGCATTATCCCAAGCTCCTCCAGCGTTAGCCATCATGATAGCAAGGAGCAACCCCGAAACAATTGCTCCACCCAGAAGGCCACCCAGAGCCTCCGGACCAAGAATAACACCCACAAGAATCGGAATGACCACTGCCAGAAGTCCCGGAAGAATCATCTGGGTAATGGCGCCCCTCGTACTAATATCCACACAGCGAGCATAGTCAGGCCGAGCCTTCCCTTCCATCAGTCCCTTAATTTCCCGGAACTGCCGGCGTACCTCTTCCACCATGCGGAATGCTGCTCGACCAACCGCTTTCATGGTGATGGAACAGAAGAGGAATGGCATCATACCGCCAATGAAAAGTCCTACCACAGCATAAGGATGGA
>JABUEZ010000021.1 GCA_013314795.1 Candidatus Profundicultor aquiphilus
CGGAACCCCAAATTCGGAGAGGGCCCTTTTATACCCCTCCACTC
Organism: Candidatus Profundicultor aquiphilus; assembly: GCA_013314795.1. Lineage (GTDB taxonomy): Bacteria > Atribacterota > Atribacteria > Atribacterales > Caldatribacteriaceae > Profundicultor > Profundicultor aquiphilus. Next base: position 45 of record JABUEZ010000021.1, read on the forward strand.
GCTCCACACTGGTTGAAATCTGCAGGGGCCCGGCGAACATGGCAATCTCACGGCAATTGTGCACCTCCAGGAGGTGGCGAACCAGAAGATAGGCCCCTCCTTCGCTGTCCCCCACCACACAGTCCCAGGGAAACCGCCCGATTTTCCGATCCACAAGCACCACCGGCACTCCCTTTTCTTTGAGGGCCGAAAGGGTTTTCCCGCTCCCACAGCTTGACACCACCAGACCATCCACCATCTTTTTGAGCATGAGGTCGATGTAGGCTTTTTCCTTTTCCGGGTCCTCATCGGTGTTGCAGAATATGGTGTTGAATCCGTACCGGGAAGCGGTATCCTCCACCCCCCGGGCCAGGTTGGTAAAGAAAGGGTTGGTGACGTCGGAAATGATGAGGGCAATGGTATCAGTTTTTTTCTTTTTGAGGCTCCGGGCCAGATAATTGGGGGTATAATTGAGTTCTTCGGCCACCTCCATAATCCTGCGCCTGGTTTCCTCCTTGACCCGGTCGCTTCCGCTCAAAGCCCGGGAAACAGTGGCCGGGGAGACCCCGACGACTTTGGCAATATCATAGATGGTTGTCATATCTCTTCCTCGTTCTTCCTGATTTTTTCACCAGGTATTGTAGCACGTTTTCCCCAGAATGTGTAACGGATTTCACAAATATCTCTTCCCAACTGGATAACCACCATGCTCTCCCACCTTATTAGGCCCAAAAGATAATTTTGATTTCCTCCCTGGTTGAAATTGGACACCAATGCTGCTAAAGTTAAGGGGAAAGTTGCAGAAAACTTTTGAAATCGATTGCGAAAGGAGGAAAGAAAACATGGCCAAAATTGGGGTGATCACCTTTTCCGATGGACGCAAACACGTTCATGAAGAACTCCTTCCCATGAACCGGGGCTTCGAGGAAAAACTGGTCAAAAAACTCCGCGAAGCCGGACACGAGGTGGTGGTGGCCGACGAGATTCCCTGGACCAATGAAACCGCGGTAAAAGCCGGGAAAAAGATGCAACATGAAGGGGTGGACTGCACCATTTTCAACTACGCCATCTGGTCCTGGCCCCATTTCACGGTGCTTGCTTCCCGGTTTGCCCCTGGACCGTATCTGTGCCTTTCCAACATCAATCCTGGCTATCCGGGCCTGGTGGGAATGCTGGCAAGCTCAGGGGCTCTCGAGAATATCGGTGTGCCCTACATCCGTGTTTCCGGGGACATCGAAGACCCCCGGATTTTCGGGAAGGTTCTCACCTTTGTCAAGGCAGCATCGGCGGTGAAGTCCCTGCGGGGTGAAACCTTCGGGTGTTTCGGTGGGCGACCCATGGGAATGTACACCGCCAGCGTCGGCACCGACAACTGGGCCAAAAACTTCGGGGTGGACGTGGAACACGTGGACCAGTGGGAGATCGTACGCCGGGCAGAGAGTGTCCCCAAGGCGAAGGTGGAGAACGCTTTCAGGTGGTGTGAGGCCAACGTGGGGAAAATCATTTACGATGGGAAGCAGCTCACCCCGGAAATCCTGAAAAGGCAGATTGCTTCCTACTATGCGGTGAAAGAAATGTGCGCGGAGATGCACTTTGATTTCTGCGGCATCAAGGCCCAGCCGGAACTGACCGAACATTTCTGCACCATGGACGTCACCGAAGCCTTCCTCAACGACCCCTATGACTTCGACGGCCCCAAAGACCCCCTGGTGTGTTCCACCGAGGCCGACATGGACGCGGCCCTCACCATGGAAATCATGAAGAAACTGGCCCAGACTCCGGTTCTTTTCGCCGATGTCCGTCACTGGCATGACGACTACAAGGTCCTGGACCTCTGCAATTCCGGCCAGCATGCCACCTACTTTGCCGGGGGGAGCTTCGATTACCGCGATAACCTCCCCAAAGTGATCTTTTACCCGGAATCGTTCTACTTCTCCGCCGGCGGCGCAGCGGTACACCATCTGGCCCATCCTGGAAAGGTTACCCTGGCCAGATTGGGGAGAAGGGAAGAACGCTACTACATGGTAGTCCTGCGCGGCGAGTTCGTCCAGTTTGACGCCGCCACCAACGAACTCATCATGAAGCGCACCCAAATCGAATGGCCGCATGCTCTGGCACGCCTTGGAACCGACATTGACACCTTCATCCAGAAATTCCCCTGCAACCACATCCATGCCGTGTACGGGGACTATGTGGAAGAGCTGAAGATGACCTGCGAAATTCTGGGGATACCCTGCGAGATACTGCAATAAAATAAAAAAGCCAGGGTGAACATCCACCCTGGCTTTCTCCTCCCTCAATCTCAGAAGCTCTTCTCTGCCTCGTTCAGGTTGTCCTTGGTGATGACTTTGGGTTCAATGAGCATCACCGATTTTTCCGGGCTCACCCCTTCGCGGAGGAATTTGACCAGCACTTCAAAGGCGGTCGATGCCTGCCGACCGGGGAACTGTTCGATGGTGGCATCCAGAGTCCCCTCTTCGATGAGTTTCAACGCTTCCGGCAGGGCGTCAAACCCAACGGTGATTACATCCTCCACCTTGAACTTACCGCTGGCCTGCAGAGCCTGAATCGCACCGAGGATCATTTCATCGTTGGCCCCAAACACCGCATCGATCTGGGGAGTGCTCATGATGAAGTCCTCCATCACCTTCATTCCGTCATCCCGGCGGAAATTGGCCGTCTGGGACTTCACGGTGATGTTGGGGTACTGCTTGATGATCTCATTGAATCCAGCACTGCGGTCGATGGCCGGACCAGCCCCCGGGGTTCCGGTAAGCTCAATTACCGTTCCCTTGGGTTCACCGTACTTCTCGGTGAGTTTCTGCACAATGTAGCGGGCCGCATTCCGTCCACCCTCGGTGTTATCAGCCCCCACATGGCAGAGGACCTTAACTGGAGCGTCCTCTTTGATGCGGCGGTCCACCGTCACCACCGGGATGTTGGCCTTATTCAGGGCCTCCACCGCCGGAATAACCGCTTCCACTTCGATCGGGACCAGGAGAACACCCTTTACGCCCTTTACGATCATGTCTTCGATGATGGAAATCTGCTTGGAAACGTTGTTCTCGGCTTCCAGGGAAATCACGTCGATGCCACCGAGTTGCGCCGCCTTATCTTTCACCGCCTGCTCCAGGAAGGAGAACCAGGCAAAGGAAAGGCTGGGGAAGGAAAGACCGATGGTTAAATTCTGTCCCCAGGCCACTCCCACCAACGATACCAGCATTACCGCCGCCAGAAGCATTCCCACTATCTTCTTCATTGTTTGAACCCCCTTTCATCCTTTTTCTTTGCGTTTTCACCCTGTCATCGTTCGAATAACTTCCCAATATCCTCCCTTTCACCTCCCCTCTACACCGTGCGAAATCTCCGTTTCAGCTTATCAAGGAGCACCGCCAGAATCACGATCAAACCTTTCACGATCATCTGCCAGTAGGGTTGCACCCCGAGAAGGTTCAGGCCGTTCGAAACGACCCCAATCAGGAGCGCCCCGATGAGCGTTCCGTACACGCCGCCTTCTCCCCCCATGAGGCTGGTGCCCCCGATGATCACCGAGGCAATCACATCCAGCTCATACCCCTGCCCGGCCACCAGCTCTCCAGAATTAAGCCGGGAAGTCAAAATCAGAGCGCTCAGGCCGGAGAGAAAGCCCAAAATGGTGAAGGCCGCGATTTTGTACCGCTCCACCATGATTCCCGAAAGCAGTGCCGCTTCCTCATTCCCACCGATGGCGTAGATGTAGCGACCGAACACGGTCCGCTTCAACACCATCCCGGCCACGATCACACACCCGATAAAGAGAATCACCGGGAAGGGAATGGGACCCACCATCCCCGCTCCGATAAAGCGGAAAGCCGGGCTCATCCCGGAGATGGGCTTCCCCTGGGCAACGAGAAGCGTGGCCCCCCGGAAAATACTCATACTTCCCAAAGTCACGATAAAGGGATGGAGCTGCCCTTTGGTGGAGACAAAGCCGTTCATGAATCCGATTCCCCCGCCAATGAGAAGCGGAATCACCACACTCAAAAAGAGGTTCCCACCCCATTTGGCCTGGAAACCGGCAGCGATGATCCCGGCAAAGGCCACCACCGACCCCACCGAGAGGTCGATGCCCCCCAGAAGGATCACAAACGTCATGCCCACGGCGATGACCCCGATGATGGAAACCTGCCGGATCACGTTCAGAATGTTGAGGGGGTTGAAGAACACCGGATTCAGCATGCCGAAAATGACACACACCACCAGAAACGCCAGCAGTATCCCCACCTTATCCCAGAACACGAAAAATCGCTGCACCAGGGGTACGTTTTCCTCACTCAACACGGGCATATTCTTCTCTCCTTCCCAGAGCAAGCTGTAAAATGGCCTCTTTGGTGGCTTCTTCGCGGGTCAATTCACCCATCACTTTCCCCTCGCGCATCACCAGTATCCGGTCGCTCATGGCCAGAATCTCCGGAAGCTCCGAAGAAACCATCACAATGGTGGAACCCCGTTCAATGAGCTTATTCATCAGGTGATAGATTTCAATCTTGGCACCCACGTCGATTCCCCGGGTCGGTTCGTCGAAAAGGTAGATATCGCAATTGCGGGCAAACCATTTTCCCAGAACCACCTTCTGCTGGTTCCCTCCCGAGAGGTACATGGTCTTTTGCAAAAGCGAGGGGGTTTTGATGTTCATGTGTTCCACCATATCCTGGGCCACGGCGGTGAGTTTCTTATCATCCACAAATCCCCGGTTGGAAAGAGAGGGAAGAAGCGGTAACCCCAGGTTATCGAGGACGGAAAGCAAAAGCACCAGCCCCTGGGTTTTGCGCTCCTCAGGGAGAAGGGCAATACCGTGGTTAATGGCCTCCAGGGGCGAATGGATATGGACTTCTTTCCCTTTCACATAGATTTTCCCCGCATCGATGGGATCAAGACCGTAAATCGCCCGCAGGAGTTCCGTCCGGCCTGATCCGACCATTCCGGCAATCCCCAGAATCTCCCCTTTCCGCACGGAGAAACTGATATTTTCGAGCACCCCATGGCGGGTGAGATTTTCCACCCGGAGTACCTCTTCCCCGGCATGGTGCGCCACCCGGGGGAATTTTTCCACCACTTCCCGCCCCACCATCATCCGGATGATTTCGTCGACCTTAATCTCTTTCACATTCCTGGTTCCCACATACCGTCCGTCCCGGAGCACCGTCACCCGGTCGCACACTTCGTAAATCTCCTCCAGACGGTGGGAAATATAGATGACTGTCACTCCTTTTCCCTTCAAAAAGCGGATAATCCGGAAAAGCCCTTCGATTTCCTTCTGGGCAAGCGTGGCGGTGGGTTCATCCATGATGAGCACCCGAGCGTTCAGGGATAAGGCCTTGGCGATTTCCACCACCTGCTTTTTGGCCACCCCCAGATCCCGGACCTGGGCGTCCACATCGATGTCCACGTCCAGAAACTCCATGAGCTTGCGGGCTTCTTCCCGCATCTTCCCCCAGTCCACGATGAAATTCCGCCGGGTGAAATGGTGCCCCATGAAGATATTCTCCGCCACCGTCAGAGCCGGAATGAGGTTAAACTCCTGGTAAATCGCCGCAATCCCGTTCCGCAGCGCCTCATGGGGAGTCAAAAAGTGGACGGGTTTCCCGTCAAAAATCACTTCCCCGGAGGTTTTCTGGTATACCCCGGTGACAATCTTGATCAGGGTGGACTTCCCCGCCCCGTTTTCGCCCACCAGCGCGTGCACTTCACCTTTTCTAATGGCGAAGCTCACGTTATCCAGGGCCAGCACCCCGGGGAACCGCTTGGTTACATTTTCAAACTTCAGGATGACATCGTCTTCGCCCATCGCTATGCTTTCGGCCCAAAGTGCTTGAGCATCACCAGATTCTCCACGTTACTTCCGTTCACGATGGTAACGCCCTTTCGGGCTGCCTCTGCAGTCACAAAGAGCTCGTCTTTCGTCATCTCTCCAAAGCGAATGAGCGTCGGGGTTTCGATATCCAGCACCCCAAACTTTCCGTGCCCCTGCACCACGATGAGGCCATAAGCGGCTTCTTCCTTGATGGTAACCGACCGTCCGGGGAAAACAGTTAATTCTTTGGCCGAAAAGTACTCCGAATTGTACACCACAAAGTACTCTTCGTACCCCTCTTTCCGCATCTCCTCCACCGGCTTTACCGGCCGGGGTGGCAGGAAGTGATTGCGGTAAAACTCGGGGTCGACATTGGCTTCCCAGTCGATGAGGCTCACAATGTAATCGAGGTCCTTTTTATGCGCTTCGGGAACGTCTTTCACCAGAAGGTCCCAGGGTAAGTACTGATCCCAGACGATGTTCTGGAACATGGCAAACACATCCGAGGCCCGCTGGGGTTCATAGGTGAGCAGAGACCCTGGAGCATGGAGAATTCCGGGGGGCACAATCCATCCGGTTCCGGGCTTCAGTTTATAGGCCCGGGAGAGGTAAAGAATGCCGTTATCGCCCTTGTCCCAGTTTTCCAGGCACTGGTACACATCTTTTTTCTCCACCCCAGGATTGAGACCAAAGAAGGTGTAGGGGAAGTACCCACCGTGGTTGTTCAACTGCTTGGGGAAATAGTAGCCCTCGGGTTTGCCCAGACGCCCCACGTTTCTGGCTTTCTCGTCGTCGTGGTGCAGGTGATGGGGCAGTGGCTCCATGTTATCGAAGAACTTGGCAAACATCGTCCACCCACCGTGCTTTTGCATCACCTCTTTACCGAGAAGCACATCCCCCATGAGTTCCACCGCTTCTTTTAAAAGGACTTTTTCGCCCTTGCCGCCGTCCTCAATATAGATATAGCTCAACCCCTCATCGGGAAGGGTTTCCGGACCGTTATCCGCCTGGACCGTGGAAGCAAACCAGCGTTCGTCAATTCCACCCCGATGGGCCCCAAAGGCGTAATAGTCATTGGGGTGCAACTTCAGACGCTTCCCGGGAATGCAAAATGCTCGAGGTACCCAGGTAGGAAAAAGCCTTAAAACCCCCTGTCCTTTTTCTAAAGCCAGATTCACGAGTTGCATATGGTTAGCCATATCAACGTCTCCCTTCGTTTTGATTTCCCTTTCCAGTATAGCACAACGCCTTGAAGAACGAACTCACCATTATGGTAACGTTTTACTCTACACTACCAAATCGGGTTTTAGTTGTCAATATTTCCCATTCGGTACGCCCATTGCAGAATGGGTGCATTTCTGTTATGATGAAAGCAAACGTTTCCAGAAAGGGGAAAACAACACGTGGTATCGATAAAGGATGTGGCCCGTTTGGCGGGGGTTTCTCCCACCACGGTTTCGCGGGTTATCAACGGTACCGGAGCCACCAGCCCCCGGACCACCCAGCGGGTTTTAGAAGCCATTGAGGCCCTGGGGTATCAGCCGAATCTCCTCGCCCGCAGCCTTCGGGTACAGCGTTCCAAACTCCTGGGGTTTCTGGTGATCGACATTGAGAGTCCCGTTTTTGCCCGGCTGGCAAAACACATCGAAGATGCCGCCACCAGGAAAGGGTATAACCTCATCCTCTGCAATGTGGGCGAAAACCCCAAAAAGGAGAAGGAGTACCTGGAAGTTCTCATCCAGCGCCAGGTGGAGGGGATCATCTTCTCCCGGGTATCCGACGAAAGCCTCCTTTATAAAACGCCGCAACTTTCCCGTATCCCCTACGTGGTCCTGGACCGGAATCTAGAAAGAGAAGAGGCCCCCACGGTGAAGCTCGATAACTATCAAGCCGGGACGCTAGCCGCCGAACACCTTGTATCTCTCGGACACCGCTATATGGCCTGCATCACCGGACCGTTAAAAATCAAAATCTGCCGGGAGCGACTGGAAGGGTTCACGGAAACCGCGCAGAAAAAGGGAATTCCGGCCGAGAACCTCTTTGTGGTGGAAGGAAACTTCAAAATCGACGGCGGCAAAATGGGGATGGAGAAAATCCTCACCCTCCCTCATCCTCCCACCGCCATTTTCTGCATGAACGATCTCATGGCCCTGGGAGCCATCAGCGCCATCCGGGAACGGGGGTTTTCGATTCCGGAAGATTTCTCCGTCATTGGCCTGGATAACACCATCCTCAGCGAGTACAGCTACCCTCCGCTCACCACCGTAGCCCAGCCCTTCGACCAGATGGCCAAAGAAGCGATCAACCTCCTCCTCAAGCTCATCGAGGGGAAAAAGGTTCGCAAAAAAGAGATTCTCCTTTCCCCTCAACTCCTGGTGCGAGCCTCCACCGCTCCTCTCCAAAAATAGCGCCCTGCCCAGCGCAGGCAGGGCGCTGACGTAACCTACACGGTCCCCAAAATGGCCCGCAGGTCCTCTTCAGGTGTGGTGATGGGAGAAAGGTGGAACTGCTCCCTGAGCACCGTATACACCGGCTCTTTCACAAAGGCCGGCATGCTCGGACCCAGGCGCATATTCTGAATTCCCAGATAAAGGAGGGTTAACAAAATGGCCACCGCCTTCTGCTCGTACCAGGAAAGAATGAGCGACAGGGGTAAGTGATTCACGTCGGTCTGGAAGGCCTGAGCCAGGGCCAGGGCAATCTGAATGGCGGAATAGGCATCATTGCACTGCCCGACATCGAGAAGCCTTGGAATCCCCCCGATGTCACCGAAATCGAGCTTGTTGAACCGGTACTTCCCACAGGCCAAGGTGAGAATCACGCTGTCTCTGGGCACCATCTCCGCCAGGCGGGTGTAGTAGTCCCGTCCGGGCTTGGCTCCATCACAGCCCCCGATGAGGAAGAAATGCCGGATTTTCCCGGATTTCACCGCCTCAATGACCTGCCCGGCCACGTTCAAGACGGCGTTGCGGGCAAACCCCACCATGATGGTCTTCTCCGGTTCATCCTCCTTGAACCCTTCTTCCTGGAGGGCCGCCTCGATCACCGGCTGGAAGTTCCGGTCCGCAATGTGGCGCACCCCCGGCCAGGCCACCAGGCCGCTGGTAAAAATGCGGTGCCTGTAGCTCTCTTTCGGTTTCTGGATGCAGTTGGTAGTCATGAGGATGGCCCCCGGGAAAAGGTCGAACTCCTTCTGCTGATTCTGCCAGGCACTCCCGTAATTCCCCACCAGGTGCGGATACTTCTTGAGCCCCGGATACCCATGGGCCGGAAGCATTTCCCCGTGGGTGTAGATGTTGATGCCGGTGCCTTCAGTCTGCTTCAAAAGCTCTTCCAGGTCCTTCAAGTCGTGCCCGGAAATGGCAATGGCCTTCCCCTTCACCGCCGAAACGCGCACTCTGGTCGGCACCGGATGCCCGTAGGTGGTGGTGTGGGCCTGGTCCAGCAGTTCCATCACCCGCAGGTTCCACTTCCCCACCTCCAGAGCCTTCCCCAGGAGCTCCTCCAGAGTAAATTTATTTTCGGCCAGGAAATTGAGGGTCTGGTGGAAAAAGCGGTAGACTTCTTCGTCCTCCACCCCCAGAATCTGGGCGTGGTCGGCATAGGCCGCCATCCCCTTGAGGCCGTAAAGAATGAGGTGCTTGGCCCCGGCCACGGTTTCGCCAAACCGTTCCACATCCTTTTCCAGCGTCACCTCTTCACCCTGGCGAATCAGCCCGTCCAACGTTGCCGCCGGAACCCACCCCGCCGGACCGGACAAAACCTCCGGATTTTTCCCGGCCTTCTCGCAGGCTCTGAGGTAGAGATCCTTGGCCTTTTCTTTCAGCTCATAGGCCCGATTGAGTAAAACCCGAACCCGCTCCGGATCGAAGTCCACATTGGTTACCGTGGTAAAGAGGGCTTCCAGGATAAACACATCGATTTCCCGATCCCGCACCCCCAGATCCCCCATCCTCTTCCCATACATGCCCAAACCTTCCACCGCATACACGAGAAGATCCTGTAGCGCCGCCGTCTCCGGATCCTTCCCACACACCCCAAAATTGGTGCACCCTGTACCTTTCGCCGTCTGTTCACACTGGTAACAGAACATCCCCCTAACCCCCTTTCGCAATATCAAGAAGCGTTTTTGACGCGAGATACGTCCGGAACTCCCGATTCACCTTTTCCACCACCCCCCCAAAGACACATTCCCCAAAAGGACAATGCTTTCGGTGTAAAAGGCATTCTCGCTCCTCCGACACCGGCCCCTCGATGGCCTCATAAATCTCAAGAAGGGAAATGGATTCCTTGGGCCGGGCCAACTGAAACCCCCCCTGGGGTCCCCGGACGGATTCCACCAGTCCCACCCTGGCCAGCCGCTGGAACACCTTGGCTAAATGTGCTTCTGAAACCCCGATTTCCTGAGCCAGCTCCTTGACTTTTCGGTACTCCCTACCATTTTGAGCCAGCAACACCAAACTGTGGATGGCTAAAGAAACCGCTTCTGAAATCCGGAGTGCGTTCACGATCCAACCTCCTATTTAGGTATTATGATACCTAAATATCGAAATCTGTCAAGGGGGAAATCAAAAAATCGAAAAATCCCCTACTTCACCCGGCGCGGGCGATACTGCCATATCCATACCAGGAGGTAACCAAACAGGAAATTCGAAGTCGTCACTTCCACCAGGTGGGCCATTCTGATTCCCCCGGGCATATAGGGGTTGGGCAAAAGGAGAAGCGACCCCATGAGCACCGCAAAAAGGAGCGCCACCGCCAGCCTCACCTCCCACCACCGGCCCTTCATCGTCCCCATAACGAGTAAGGCCAGAGCCAGCCACAGCACCCCCCGCCCCATCTGAAAGGGCAAAATCCACAAAGGGAGGCTCAGTCCGGCATAGTACTCCTCAAACGCTTTACCGGCCAGGGGCCGGAAAACCAGGCTCCCAAAGGCCAGGTAAATCACCACGTATAAAACCGCAATGAGGACCACCTTCCCCAGCGACTCCCCCCAGGACCGGGGAAAAATAGAAAGAGCACTCTCCGCCTGCGCTTCCTTTTTCATCTTTCCATGTGTACGCACCACAGCCGGGGCAAAGAGTGCCGCCACAATCGCCCCCTGGAGAAACAACCTGGGAATGGCCTCCGCCGGAACCACGTTCACCAGGTACCGGAGGAAAACCACCGTCTCCATCTGCGATAACACGGTGGCGATGCCGTAGAACACCACAAAAACCGTGAGCACCAACCGCCACCCTCCGAAGCGGGAACGAACCACAAAGTAACTCAAAACCGCACTCTGCAAAAAGCACACGAGAAGCATGGAAATCATCACGCTTCCCGAAGCGCCACCACCTGAAGCATCCGATAAACCCACCACCACCCCGGCCACAGCATAAAAAATGAAAAGAAGCACGGTGAGGAAAACCACTTTCAATACCAGCGTTACCAGGTTTTTCATACTCCCACTCCCCTTCGTATCACTTTGTCCATTCCATGATACCCCTTTTGGTCCCCCGATAAAACCCATTATCAACCGCCGGAAAAAGGCGGTATAATGCATGCAAAACCTGTAGGGAGGAAATGCCATGTTTCAGGTGGTTCTGACCCCGGCAGCAGGAAAACGGCTCATCGCCAAGGGGATTTTGAAGCACCCCATGGTGCAGGCCACCCTTCGCTCAGGAACCATGGTGATTGTGGCCGGCACCACCAATGGGTATGTGGCAGAAGAAATCCTTTCTTTTCTCGGATACCTTCAGGGATTCAACCGGAAACGTTTCTTTCGGGGAATTACCGTACCTCCTTCAGCGCAAGCACCCGGCCCAGGGGAATGCCCCGGGGATGTGGTGATCGTCCGGGGGGAATGGCTTCCCGGAAAAACCATTTTCGATGTGGCCGGTGAACTAAACCCAGGCGATATCATCGTGAAAGGCGCCAATGCCCTGGACATAGCGGGAAAACGGGCCGGAATCCTTGTCGGGCATCCGCAAGGCGAGACCATCATTGCCGCCCTTCAGGCGGTGGTGGGAAGAAGGGTACACCTTCTCATCCCGGTGGGCCTGGAAAAGCGAATCGTCGGCGACCTCGATGAGATTGCCCGGAAAGTGAACGCCGGTGAAGCATCCGGCCCGAGATTGCTTCCGGTAACAGGGGAAGTGTTCACCGAAATCGAGGCCATACGGCTTCTTTCGGGGGCCACGGCCACCATGGTGGCCGGCGGTGGGGTTGGCGGTGCCGAAGGTGCGGTGTGGCTTGCCGTAGAGGGAAACGCCGAGGAAGAAAACCGGGCCCGGGAACTCATCGCTTCCCTGGCCGACGAACCCCCCTTCACCTTCTGAAATAAGGAAAACCATCAGGGCAAACCGAGTGTGGCACACTCGGTGAGGAGGAGCATTCCGTCCTGAGATCCGGAGGCCAAAAATTTCCCATCGGGGGAAAAGCAAACCCCGGTGACGGCTTCGGGGTGGGTGAAAAGAGTGGTGACCTTCTCCGGTTCGGCAACGCGACCCAAAGACACTGCGCCGTCATCCGCCCCCACGATAAAGACCTTTCCGTCGGGAGAGAGGGCCAGCGCCCCTGCTCTACTTCCGTGGCCTTCCAAAACCCGCCGAAGCTCCCGGGTGGCCACATCCCAGAAATAGACACTCCCGTTGTCGAGTCCGGCCAAAAGGAGTTTTCCATCCGAAGATACGGCCAGGGCGCTCACTCTGGCCTCATGGGCAAGGGTAGCCAGGGGAGTTTTCGTCGCCACATCCCACAGGACCACGGTTTTGTCGAAGGAACCGGAGGCAAGGAAGTCCCCGCCGGGAGAAAAGGCCAGGGCCACCACCCAGTTATGGTGGCTGGTGAGGGTGGCGGTGCAATTGCCGCTGGCCACGTCCCAGAGGCGAACGGTTTTGTCGTCCGAGGCCGAGGCCAGGGTTTTCCCATCGGGAGAAAAGGACAAAGCCCGCACCCAGTTGGTATGGCCCTCAAGCATGGAAACGAGATTTCCCCCGGCCACGTCCCAGAGTTCGATTTTCTTTTCCGAACCGAGGGCAAGAAGCCTACCGTCCGGGGAAAGGGCCATGCAGGTGACAAAGCCGGTCTGGGCCCTCAAAAATTTCACCTCTTCCAGAGAGGGAACCTCCCGCACCTCCACACCCAGGGTGACGGCCACGGCCAGCTTCCCATCCGGGAAAAAGGCCAGGGCCTTGACGCAACCCACATCCACTTCCGAAGCCAGAACCGCCGTAGCAACCAAGAGGAAAAAGGCAACACCCACAAAACCCGCTACACCTGCCCGAAACACTCTCCTACCCTCCTTTTCCGGGATACTTCAGAAAAAAATCTCCTGTCCCGGAATCAGCACCCAGAACAGGAGATGAAATCCCAATCCTATTGTTCCTTCTTCACCCGCTCTTCGATGGCCTTCTTTAAGGGTTCCTGAAAACCGGGATAGGCAGCCGCAAAGTAGGCAACCAGATTTTCCGGCGGAATCAGGGTGGAAACCAGGCGCTCCTCGCCCTGGAAGGGACGCTCTTCGAAGAGGGCCCACAGAGCCTGGGGGGCACCCGGCCCCAGCACATCCAGGATGGCAAATTGCTCACCCCGCAGAATGACCATGCTGGCCCCTTCTTCGGCCATCCCCTCCAGCATCCCCACCATGGTGGCAAGATCGATCCCTTTCATCACCACACCCATGGCGTAAGTCTGGTTCCCTTTCTCCCCGGCACCGTAAATAAGGTAAATGTGGCTGATCTCATCGCTTCCTTCCACCACATAGTATTCAACCGGTACCGGGAAACCGGCGATATTTTCGGTAAAATCAGGTTTCCCCAACCTTTCCTCCACGAACCCACGTTCCAGGGGGAAAGCTTCGGCGTCCCCGATCATGGCATCGGCCATGTCATACTGGATAGTGGCTTCGGCAGGAAAAATTGCCACCAGAGAAAATACCAGGAAAAGCACCAGCACCAAGAGTTTGCGCATTCCTACCCCTCCTTTCACCGTTTTAAAATTCCAAGAGGTATCCCTATTCTATCACGAAACCATCCCCTCAGGAAAGCTTCACCGCCGTCCCGTAGGCAATGATTTCCGCCGCCCCCGACATCACCATGCTGGTGGCCAAACGCACTCCCAGTATGGCATCGGCACCCAGTTTTTCCGCCTCTTCCACCATCCGCTCCATGGCAATTTTTCGAGCCGCCTGCATCATCTCGGTGTACTCCTTCACTTCC
>JABUEZ010000022.1 GCA_013314795.1 Candidatus Profundicultor aquiphilus
ATCGCGCTCCGTAACAGCGGTTTCATCGATCCCCTGAATATCGAGGATTATATTGCCCGGGATGGGTATATGGCCCTGGCAAAAGTTCTGACCGAGATGACCCCGGAAGAAGTGATCGAAGAGGTAAAAAAATCAGGTTTACGGGGTCGAGGAGGAGCAGGATTTCCGACTGGTCTTAAATGGGAATTCACCCGCCGTTCTCAGGGAGCAGAAAAATTCGTGATCTGTAACGCTGACGAGGGTGATCCTGGAGCATTCATGGATCGGAGTATTCTGGAGGGTGACCCGCATTCAGTTCTGGAAGCAATGGCCATTGCCGGATATGCCATTGGCGCAGGGCAAGGGTATATCTATGTCCGCGCTGAGTACCCCCTGGCCGTAGAACGATTGCACCACGCCATCGGACAGGCTCGGGAGTATGGTCTTTTGGGCAAAAATATCATGGGTTTGGGCTTTGATTTCGACATTGAAATTCGCATTGGGGCCGGAGCTTTTGTCTGCGGAGAGGAAACTGCTTTAATTGCTTCCATAGAAGGAAAACGTGGTATGCCCCGTCCCAAGCCTCCTTTCCCTGCTCAGAGTGGTCTCTGGGAGAAGCCAACGGTGATTAACAATGTGGAAACGTATGCCAACATCCCACCCATTATTTTGAACGGTGCGGAGTGGTTCAGCAGTATTGGAACTGAAAAGAGCAAGGGAACCAAAGTATTCGCCCTGGCGGGAGATGTGAACAATACCGGTCTTGTCGAAGTACCAATGGGGATCAGTCTGGGAGAGATCATCTATGACCTGGGCGGAGGAGTCCGGGGTGGAAAAAAGCTTAAGGCGGTTCAGATTGGTGGTCCTTCTGGAGGATGTATCCCGATCGAGTACCTGAATGTGAAGATTGATTATGATTCTCTCAAAGAACTGGGGGCGATTATGGGTTCAGGTGGTCTCATTGTGATGGATGAGGACACCTGTATGGTGGATCTTGCTCGCTTCTTTCTGGAGTTTGTCCAGGATGAATCCTGTGGGAAGTGTACCCCCTGTCGTATTGGTACCAAAAGGATGCTGGAGATTTTGAATCGTATTGTAGCTGGTGACGGAAAAGAAGGTGATATCGAACTCCTAGAGGACCTGGCTAAACAAATTAAGGCCAGTGCGCTTTGTGGTTTGGGACAGACTGCGCCCAACCCGGTTCTGAGTACTTTGCGCTATTTCCGTGAAGAATACGAAGCCCACATTCGGGAGAAAAAGTGCCCGGCAGTAGTTTGTCGAGCTATGTTCCAGGCTCCCTGCCAGCACGCCTGTCCTTTGGGTATCGATATTCCCGCGTATGTTTCTCTGGTCAAGAACGGTGATTATATTGGAGCTCTTCGGGTTATTCGCGAAGATAATCCTCTGCCGTCTGTATGTGGTCGAGTATGCCACCGGCCTTGCGAAAGCAAATGCCGGAGAGGGCAACTGGATGAGCCGGTGGCGATTGATGATATTAAGCGCTTTGTGGCCGACTATGCCCGGCGAAATAGAATCACTCTTCCGGTGGTGATGGAGAGGAAACGCGATGAATCGGTTGCCGTGGTTGGTTCCGGTCCCGCTGGTTTGACCTGTGCTTACTATTTGGCCCGATTGGGATACTCGGTAACTGTTTTTGAGGCGCTACCAGTGGCAGGGGGAATGTTAGTGGCTGGTATCCCTGCATATCGTCTGCCCCGAGAAGCTCTGGAATACGATCTCAACCAGGTTAAAGCTATGGGTGTTAAGATTGAGTGCAATAAAGCACTGGGTCGCGACTTTACTCTGGCGGAGCTTCAGGAGAAGTTTGACGCTGTATTTCTGGGTATTGGTGCCTGGAAAAGTTTGCCTCTTGGTATTCCTGGAGAGAATCTGGAGGGTGTGGTTCCAGCGCTTGAACTTTTGCGACACATTAACTTGGGTGGAACGATTGATGTGCCTCGAAGGGCTGTGGTCGTCGGTGGAGGGAATGCAGCCATGGATGCAGCGAGAACCCTTCTTCGTATGGGGGGCCTTGAGGTGAACGTGGTCTATCGCCGTACCAGAAGCGAAATGCCGGCAATTCCTGAGGAAATCGAGGATGCCGAAAAAGAAGGGATTATTTTCCATTTCCTGATGGTCCCCCTTGAAGTAGTAGGAGAAAATGGCAAAGTTAAGGGCCTGCGCTTACAGCGCATGCGTTTAGGAGAGTTTGATCGAAGCGGAAGGCGAAAGCCTGTTCCCATCGAGGGAGGAGAGTTATTCCTGGAGTGTGACATGGTGGTAGTGGCAATTGGTCAGAAACCGGATCTGGAAGGGTTTGCTCAGGGGTTACAGTTGGATTATCAAGGGAATATCGCTGTTAACCCTTACACCTTGGCTTCTTCACTCCCCAAGGTATTTGCTGGAGGAGATGCGATCGGAAGAGAAGCAACCGTTGTCCATGCGATGTCCCTGGGGAAAAAGGCTGCTTTCAGTATTCATCAATATCTCCAGGCACAGAAGCAGGAAGAACCGGAGACTATAATTCATCCGGAAAGACCTCGAGTCATTGAGGAGCCGCCAGCGGTCAGGGAAGTACCTCGAGTGAAGGTTCCTGAGGTTCCGGTTCGTGAGCGAGTTTGTAACTTCTCTGAAGTCAAGATTTGTTTGAGTGAGGATGATGTTCGGTACGAGTCCGAGCGTTGTCTGCGGTGTGATCTGGAGAAAATTCTCAAAAAGCAGGAGGAACGTGCTTTGGTAGAGGAGGGAACTGAATGATGGAAGAGAGCTTATATCGGGAGATTGAAGAGATTATAGAGAAATACAGAGAGGAAGAGACACCCCTTCTCTGTGTCTTACAGGAAGTGCAGGAGAAGTTTCATTATCTTCCACGGAATGTTTTGGGGTATATTGCAAAGAAAATGAACGTTCCCTCAAGTACCGTATACGGGGTGGCAACTTTCTACTCTTTCTTTGAGACAAATCCGGTAGGGGAGTACGTCATCAGAGTGTGCAAAAGCACCCCCTGTCATGTCCAAGGAGCCTTCAATGTGTTGCAAGCGCTCAAGCGAGAGCTGGGACTCAAGGAAGGAGAAACGAGTAAAGATGGGAAGTTTACCCTGGAAGTGACGAGTTGTCTGGGGGTTTGCGGTGTTGCACCGGCAATGATGATTAACGATGTAACTTATGGCAATCTGAACGACGAGAGAGTGAGAGAAATTTTAGCTCTCTACAGACGGTGAGGGGGTTTTGTCATGTTCTATCGCACGCATGTATTGGTAGAAATGACCAGTTCATCAGTGGCCTTTGGGGCGGCCCAGGTGAAGGAAGCCCTGGAGAGAGAGATCGAGCGGGTAGGACTAAAGAATGAAGTGAAGGTGCTCGAAACCGGTAGTTTTGGTGCGTCTCTTCCTTCCCCTTTTGTGGTCATCTATCCGGATAACGTGATTTATGCCCCTCTCCGCGTTCAAGATGTTCGGCGTGTGGTTGAGGAGCATCTCTTAAAAGGGAGAGTGGTAAGGGAACTGATGCTTGCCGGAGGTCTGGAGTGGAAGACCTCTGAGTTTGCCTTTCCTTTTCCCTTGGCAAAAGAAACAAGAGTGGTGCTCCGTAACAGCGGTTTCATCGATCCCCTGAATATCGAGGATTATATTGCCCGGGATGGGTATATGGCCCTGGCAAAAGTTTTGACCGAGATGACCCCGCAAGAGGTTATTGAGGTAATTAAGCGATCAAATCTCCTAGGCCGGGGTGGTGCTGGATTCCCCACCGGTCTTAAGTGGGAATTTACGTATAAGGCAGAAGGTCAAGAGAAATATGTAGTATGCAATGCCGACGAGGGAGAGCCAGGTACGTTTAAGGACCGGTTGATTCTGGAAGGTGATCCACACTCAATTCTTGAAGCGATGGCCATTGCTGGATATGCGGTGGGGGCTCGGGAGGGATATATTTATGTGAGGGCTGAGTATCCTCAGAGTATCCGGCACCTGGAAGAAGCAATCAGACAGGCTGGAGAATATGGCTTTCTGGGAGAAAACATTCTTGGAAGTCAGTTTTCTTTCTGGGTGAAGATTCGCAAAGGTGCTGGTGCCTATGTGTGCGGTGAGGAAACAGCTCTTCTGGAATCAATCGAGGGAAAGCGAGGAGAACCTCGAGTGAAACCTCCGTACCCACCCCAGAAAGGTCTCTGGGGGAAACCAACGGTTATCAATAACGTTGAAACTCTGGCCAACATTCCTCCCATTATTTTGCGGGGACCGGAGTGGTTCAAAAGTATTGGAACTCCCACCTGTCCGGGCACGAAAGTGTTCACCCTTACCGGTAATGTCAATAACCTGGGGTTGATCGAGGTGCCCATGGGGATTACGTTGCGGGAGTTGATATTCGAGATTGGGGGGGGTGTCCGGGGTGGTCATGGCTTGAAGCTGGTTCAAACCGGAGGTCCTTCTGGTGGAACCATGACTCCAGACCTTCTTGATGTACCGATGACCTTCGATACGCTTCCCAAATACAATTCTGCTCTTGGTTCCGGGGCGTTGACGGTGGTTGACGATACGCATTGCATTGTGGATGTGGTGAAAAGTTTTGGGGAGTTTTTCCTCCACGAATCCTGTGGGAAGTGTACCCCATGTCGTATCGGCAATAAACGCATTGTGGAAATTCTGGAAAAGATCAGCGAGGGCAAAGGAACGCTTGACCATTTAGAGGAACTCCTCCATCTTGGAAGAAACATGAAAATGACCGCTTTCTGTGGTCTGGGGCAGGCTGCGCCCAATCCGTTGTTACGGTGTCTGGAGTTTTTCCGGGAGGAATTTGAAACTCATGTGAAAGAGAAGGTTTGTCCAGCGGGGACTTGCCAGTTGAAGTCCCTCCAGCGGACAGTTCGTTAGAAGTATGTATCGAAAAAAGTGAGCTAAGGAGTGAGGGAAAAAATGGCCAAGACACTAAAGGAAATGGAAAAAGCAAAGGAAAAAGCCAACCTGGTTACGATTTATCTTGATGGGAAGGAAGCGAAAGTTCCCGAAGGAATTACGATTCTTGAAGCGTGCCGGATGGAAGGTTTTCATGTGCCAACGCTCTGCTATATGGAGGGATTGAGTTCCTGGGGTGGATGTCGAATCTGCGTCGTGGAAGTGGAAGGTCAGCCGAATCTGGTGGCATCCTGTGTCACTCCGGTCAGAGAAGGAATGAAGATCAGGTTGTCTTCGAGAGCAGTTCGGGAAGCCAGGAAAACGAACCTCGAACTTTTACTCTCCAATCACCCTCTCGATTGTCAGCTTTGTGACCGGAACGGATCCTGCGAATTGCAGGAACTGGCGTATGAATTTGGGGTGCGGGAAATCCGGTTTGGAGGAGAACGGAAAACTTACGCTGTCGATATGAGCAGTCCTTCGGTAAAGAGGGATGCCAACCGGTGTATCCTCTGCGGTCGGTGCGTAAGGACCTGTCGAGAAGTTCAGAGTGTGTGTGCCATTGATTTTGCCAATCGCGGTTTTGATACCTTTATCAGCCCTTCTCTTGGTCTTCCTCTGGGAGAGAGTGTCTGTATCAATTGTGGTCAGTGTATTCTGGCCTGTCCAACTGGGGCACTCTCGGAAGTGAGCCATGTGGAAATGGTCTGGGATGCCATTGAAGATCCCGGAAAGTTTGTTGTTCTGCAAACCGCCCCCGCAGTTCGAGTCAGCATTGGTGAACCCTTTGGCCTTCCAGCGGGAACCGTTACCACCGGAAAGATGGTGGCTGCTTTTCGCCGTTTGGGATTTGATCGGGTTTTTGACACAAACTTTACTGCTGACTTAACGATTATTGAAGAGGGCCACGAATTTATCGGTCGAGTGAAAAAGGGTGGTAAATTGCCCCTCATTACTTCCTGCAGTCCGGGCTGGATCAAGTTTATGGAACACTTTTATCCGGAACTGATGGAGAACGTTTCCACCTGCAAATCACCGCAACAGATGTTTGGAGCAATAGCCAAAACCTATTATGCGCAGAAGATGGGAATCGATCCCAAAGATATGGTGGTGGTTTCCATCATGCCGTGTACCGCAAAGAAGTTTGAGTGTCAGCGAGATGAGATGTGTGCCAGTGGTTACCAGGATGTAGATTTCTCGCTGACCACTCGAGAAGCAGCGAGGATGCTGAAGGAAAAAGGAATTCGCCTGGAAGAAATGCCGGAAGAGAACTTCGACGATCCTCTGGGAATTTCCACCGGTGCAGCTGCCGTTTTTGGTGCTACGGGTGGCGTCATGGAGGCAGCTTTGCGGTCTGTTTATGAGATTTCAACCGGAAAAACCCTGGAGAAGCTCGATTTTTACCAGGTGCGTGGTCTTGATGGGGTAAAAGAAGCTTCACTGGAGATTAACGGGATGGAAGTGAACGTTGCTGTGGCCCATGGATTGGGGAACGCCCGCCGGCTTCTTGATCAAGTTAAAGCTGGCAACAGCAAGTACCATTTTATTGAAATTATGGCCTGTCCGGGTGGTTGTATCGGAGGTGGCGGACAGCCAATTCCCACAAATCTCGAAATCAGAATGAAAAGGATTGCAGCAATTTATGAAGTGGACAAAAATCTTCCTTTGCGAAAATCTCACGAAAATCCTGCCATCAAAAAGCTGTACGAAGAATTTTTGGGTGAACCGAACGGCGAGAAGGCACATCATCTTCTCCATACCCATTACATGCCCCGTGAAAGGATATAAATAAGGAGAGCCCCCTTCTGGGAAGGGGGCTTTTGGTTATGGAAAAAACACGGTTTTTCTTGGCTATCGATCCGGGAAGGGAAAAGGTGGGGATGGCGGTTCTTTCTGGGGAAGGAAAGATAAAGTGGATGGGAATTGTGGGTATCACTAATCTCCGGCAAGAAATCGAGATGCTCCAATCTCGATTTTCTTTTCAGAAGGTGGTAATGGGGGGTAGTACCGGTAAGGATAAAATTGTGGGAATTCTACAAGAACTGAATTTAGAAGTAATGCTGGTGGATGAACGGTATAGCTCGGAAGAAGCTCGAGAACTTTATTTTAGAGAGCGATTTCCTTCTTTCTGGAGGAGAATTTTACCGCTTTCTTTTTTGTCTCCCCGTCGTCCGTATGACGACTGGCAAGCGGTGGTCATTGGTCGACGGTATTTGCAAAATCGGAGGGACAAAGCCTTTGAGTAATGGAATAGATTGGAAAGGTATGACTCAAGAGATTGTGTCTCTGGCTCGCAGAGCCATCGAGTATTATCTGAAGACGGGTAATTACCTTTCTGTGCCGTCTTCTCTTTCTCCGGTGCTTCTGAATACAAAGGGTGGTGTCTTTGTTTCTCTCAAGAAGGGAAAATCACTTCGTGGGTGTATTGGCACTTTTCTTCCTCAACGGGAAAATTTGGCTCAGGAAATCATCTATAATGCGGTGAGTGCTGCAATTTCTGATCCTCGCTTTCCACCGGTGCGACAGTCGGAGTTACCGGAAATCACCATTTCGGTGGATGTGCTTTCTCCCCTGGAAATTGTGCAAGATAAGCGATTGCTTGATCCCCGGAAATATGGGGTGCTAGTAGAAAGTGGCTGTAAAAGAGGGTTGCTTCTTCCAGACCTTGAAGGGGTTGATACAGTGGAGGAGCAACTCCGTATCGCAATGGGGAAAGCCGGAATCATGCCTCACGAGCCGGTAACTATATACCGTTTCACAGTAGAACGATTTAAAGAAGAAAAGAGTGGGTAGCGGTGGAAACGGCACGATTCTGGGAGAATGTTGCAGGAACTACCCAGGTGCGGTGTCTTCTTTGCCCGCACCACTGTCTTCTTGAGGAAAACCGAACTGGGATTTGCCGGGTACGGCAAAATCGAGGTGGAATTCTTTATGCCCAAACTTATGGGAAAATTGCCGCGCTGGCCTTTGATCCGGTTGAGAAGAAACCTCTTTATCATTTCTATCCCGGTCGAAGTATTCTCTCAATAGGGAGTGTGGGGTGTAACCTGCGCTGTATCTTCTGTCAGAATTGGCATATTTCTCAGGTGGATTTCCAGAGCTTTCCTTTACAGGATGTGTCTGGAAAACAACTGGTGGAAATGGCTATGAATCATGGCTCTGTGGGTATTGCCTATACCTATAACGAACCGCTGATTTCCTGGGAATTCGTTTATGATACTGCTTTTCTGGCGCGGGAAAAAAACCTCAAAAATGTTTTGGTGACCAATGGATACATTGAAAGAGAACCCCTTCGGGAACTTTTACCCCTTATCGATGCTATGAATATTGATTTGAAATCCATGGACGAAGTTTTCTATCAGCGGTACTGCGGTGGGAAGCTTTCTCCTGTTCTTGCGACTATCGAAATGGCTTTTAATGCCGGTGTGCATGTAGAAATCACTAATCTCCTTGTTCCATGCCTTAACGATCGATTGGAGCTGGTGGAGCAACTGGTTGACTGGGTTTCCCGCCTTTCTTCTTCTATTCCCCTTCATTTTTCCCGTTATTTCCCGGCATATCGTCTGGATTACCCTCCCACTTCGTTATCTATGCTGGAGGAAGCCTTTAGGGTGGCCAAAGGGAAGCTCCATTTCGTATATCTGGGAAATGTTCAGGATGCTGAAAAGAATTCTACGTTTTGCCCTTCCTGTGGTAAGCCTGTGGTCAGGCGAAGTGGTTACGTGGTGGATGTCGTCGGCTTAGAAGGGAAACGTTGTAAGTTTTGTCAGGCCAGCCTTCCTTTTTACAATTGAAAAGAACAATCGTTTGGCTTTCAGTTTTTTTCGTGCTTTTTCTGGTTCTGGCTTTTTTTTACCTGTCTTCAGGGATGACAATGGATCATTACACCTTTTTTGGCCTTGATACGATCATTGAGGTTACTCTTCCTCGCCGATATGCTTTCTTAACCAGAGATATTGAATATACTATTGCTCATTTCGATCGCCTCTGGAACCGGTTTTCTCCGGAGAGTGTGGTGTGGAAGATTAACCACGCACGATCCTGTGAGGTTGATGCAGATACCTTGAGTATTCTGAAGGAAGCGACGCGGCTTTCTCAAGATACGGGAGGATTTTTTTGCCCTTTGGTTGCTCCACTTCTTGACCTGTGGGGGTTTTCCACGAATCCTCGAGTTCCAGAGGAACAGGAAATACGGAAAGTAGTGCAGGAAATTTCGCAGAGTTATCTCGTAATTGAAGGGAAACGGGTTTCTCTGATGGGGGAGGGCCAACTGGATCTTGGGGGAATTGCGAAAGGGTATGTGGTGGATTCTCTGGTTTCATTGTTGAAGAGTAAGGGGGTAAATAAGGCACTCATCAACGCTGGTGGGCAGGTCTTCGGTTTTGGCACGGAGTGGAAAGTGGGCATTCTCAACCCGGTTACCGGCAAAGTGGCGGGGTATATTATAATTGAGAATATGTCAGTTTCAACATCGGGTGATTATTTTCGATTTTTTGAGCGCGATGGAATTCGGTATCATCACGTGGTCAACCCTCTCACTGGTTATCCAGGGGATGACTTTCGAAGCGTTACGGTTGTGGCATCACGAGGAGTTTTGGCTGATGTGCTTTCCACGGCTATTCTGGCTGGGGGTAACGAAGCTCTTTTATTGGTGGAAAAAAATTTTGGAAATCTGGCTTTTCTCGCCATTAATGCGAAAGGAGAATTTTTGATTTCGGAAAACATGAAAAAGAATTTCGTTTTCCTATCTTCTGAAGAGGTGCAACCTTGAAATTCGGGAAAATCATTGTTCTTGTTGTTTTGGCGGTCATTGGTTTTCAGGTGCTCCTTTTTGCCTTGCGGAAACCCGATGGCGGTTTAGGAGGAGAATTGCGGGGTATTGCAGTGCCATTCTATCGGGGTGGTGCGTTTCTGGGCAAAATGACGGAGAAATGGATAGCCGAGTTACGAGATAAGAAACGGTTGATCGAAGAGAACGAGCGCCTAAGGGAAGAACTGGGAGTTCTCTCGAGCGAGAATGCCCTTCTGCGAGGAGAACTGGAGAAGCTGCGCATGGAAATAGAAGCCAGCCAAGTTGAGAAGGAGGTTGGTTTTGAAGTGATCCCTGCGCAGGTTATTGGGAGAGATCCCTATGATTGGTTAGGGAAGGCAGTAATTGATAGGGGGAGAGAGGACGGAATTGAGGAAGACATGATCGTGGTAACATACCAGGGGATGATTGGTAAAATTGAAGCGGTCTACGATTCGTATTCGGTGGTTCGGCTTCTTTTGAGTCCTTTTTTGGCCGTGGGGGTTCTGGTGCAGAGAACAAAAGATCTGGGGGTTGCAGTTGGTGATGGGAGTGGTCTCTGTGTTATTAAATATATCTACCGGGCTTCTAATTTGCAGAAAGGCGATGTGGTGGTAACTTCGGGTCTGGGTCCCGGAACTCCCCGGGGAATTGTAGTGGGTAGAATATTGGAAGTAAAGGAAGAAGAGGGAGGATTGTTTAAAGAAGCGATTCTGCAGCCAAGTTGTGACTTTTCGATTTTAGAGCGGGTGCTGGTGATTAAAAGTGCTCCATGAGGAAACAAAAAATTTTCGATTTTTCTGGCCCCATTTTCTCCTCTTCTTTGTTTCACAATGTATGATATACGTTGTTTTGGCCCGTTTCTCTCCAGCTTTTCTTCGTTTGAACCTATTTCTCTCTCTGGCGGTATTTCTGGTATGGATTAACGGAAATCCCTGGTGGGGAATGGTAACGTTTTTGGGATTGGGTGTGATCATGGATGTGTTTTCTTTCGCTCCTTTTGGCCATTTCTTTTTTCTTGCTAGTGTGATACTTCTTCTGGTTGCCTTCTGGAAGCAGGTTTTTTCCGCCACTCAGGCGTCGCTCTGTTTTCTTTTTATATTTGCTCCTTTTGTGGAACTTCTGGTTGAAGGGTTCATCTCTATGTACGCGCGGGGAATCTGTATCCCTCTCTGGGAATTGATTCTAACAAAAACTCTAAGTATTCCCACCAACGCATTCTTCTTTTTGCTCTGGTGCTGGGGAGGGTGGAACCGTAATGTGGGATAAGGAAACCGCGGAAAGAACATATCATCGTATCGGAATTTTAGGATGGATTTTGTTTGCCTTCCTGATGGGTCTTTTTTTGCGACTCTGGTATTTGAGTGTTTTGCAGGGGGATTGGTACAGAGAGCGTTCGGAGAGAAACTGGGTTAGAATCATTCCTCTGCAAGCACTGCGCGGGAATGTTTACGACTGTAATGGGAAAATTCTGGCAGAGGATCTCCCTCGCTTCCGGCTGGTACTTCTTGAAGGAAGCATGAAAGTCGAAGAAGCCAGAAACAAAGTGGAGAAGGTTTTGGGACGAGGGCTTGGTTCAGAGTTTCGGGAAATTGCTCCGGGAGAAATTGTACTCTTGGAAGACTTGTCCCTGGAGGAAGTCATTAAGGTTGAGGAAGCCCAGGGTGATCTTCCGGGGGTGGTGGTAGAAAGTTATCCCCTTCGATTTTATCCCGCTTCTGAAGCGTTTTCGCACGTTGTGGGGTACGTGGGAAAGGTAACTTCTGAGGAATTCAAGTCCCTGGGGCCTTTAGGGTATGAAGTATGGGACAGAGTGGGAAAAGGAGGAGTAGAGTTATTTTATGAGAACCTGTTGCGGGGGGAGAAAGGATATCGTCGAATCGAGGTTGATGCCCTGGGTCGGGTAAGGAGAGTTCTGGAAAACCATCCTGCTCGGTTTGAGAATTCTATAGTGTTGACCCTGGATCGGGATTTTCAGGAATACTGTTACGGATTGCTGGGAAATCACCGGGGGACAATCATTATCGGTAAACCCTCCACTGGCGAGGTTCTTGTTTTGGTCAGTAAGCCCGGTTTTGATCCCAATGACCTTGTAAAAGGGCTGAGCACTGAGAAATGGACGAAACTTACTCAAAACGAGGCAAAACCATTTACAAATCGTGCTGTACAGGCGACATATTCTCCGGGTTCCATTTTTAAGTTGCTCGTGGCTATCGCTGGTTTAGACGAAGGGATTATTTCTGCTCAGACCACTTTCTTCTGCCCTGGTTTTCTGGAGTATAACGACAAGCATTATTACTGCTGGAATAGGACTGGTCATGGAACGGTCAATGTAGAGAAGGCAATCGCCCATTCCTGTAATGTTTTTTTCTATAACCTGGCTTTAAGGCTGGGTCCAGAGAAAATAGCAAGTTATGCTCAGAAGTTTGGTCTGGGGGTGAAGCCCGATTTTGACCTGCCTGGTGTCAAAGAGGGATTCCTTCCAACCCCGAACTGGAAGAGACAGGCCAGGCGGGAAATCTGGTACCCAGGAGATACACTGAATCTTTCCATAGGACAGGGGTATCTCCTGGTAACTCCGTTTGAAATCTATCGCCTGCTATGTGGCATTGCCACAAGAGGTAAAATTTACAGGCCACATCTTCTTAAGGGGGTTCTGGACAGTAAAGGGAGATTGATCAAAGATAACAGGGCGGTTCTGGAGCGGGAAATCAGGATAAAAGAAAGTACCTGGAATCTCCTGATTAACGGAATGAAAAGGGTTGTTACCCAGGGCACTGGATATGCTTGTCGGGGTATTCCGGTAGAACTCGCGGCCAAAACTGGTACGGCTCAGAATCCCCACGGGAAAGACCACTCCTGGTTTGGGGGTTTTTTCCCGGTGGAAAATCCCGAAATTACTTTTCTAGTTTTTGTGGAAAATGGAGGAGATGGGAGTGGGGAAGCAGCTCATATTGCAAACGATCTGATTCGTTGGTTTCTGGAAAAAAGAGGTGTTGAGCGTGGGAGAAGATAAAGTTCTCGTTGCGGTCGTGGTAGCGCTTTGCCTGGTGGGAATTTTGGCGGTGTACAGCGTGGATCCCATGCGGGGGGAGGGATGGGGGGTTAGAAGTTTCTTTGGGCGACAGATTATTTGGAATATTGCTGGTTGGTCTCTTTTTCTTTTTTTTGCTTTTCTTGATTATCGTTTTCTTGCCAGGGGAGGATGGTTGTTTTACCTTCTCATGTGCCTTTCTTTGGGGGGAGTGCTCCTTTTTGGTACGGGCGATGAAACTGGTGCTCGAAGATGGCTTTTCTCTCAGTCTGTTCAACCTGCTGAGTTCGCTAAGTTATTCCTCGTTCTTTTTCTCGGTTTTTATATGAACGCAAATAAAGAGGAGTTTGACTCCTATGCTTTGTTGCTTAAAAGCGGTGTGCTTTCTCTTGTGCCTGTAGCTTTGGTCTTTGTGGAACCCGATCTTGGGACTTCTTTGGTGCTCCTTATAACCTGGTTGGGAACCCTCTTTGTCTGTGGTTTTGGCGGAAGAAAGTTAGGGGTGGTATTCGGAGGGCTGGCAGTTTTGGGTTCTTCGGGATGGTTATTTTTGAAAGAGTATCAAAAGAAACGAATTATGGCTTTTTTGAATCCCTGGAAAGATCCTCTTGGGAGTGGCTATAACGTTCTCCAGTCTCAGATTGCTATCGGTGCGGGGGGATTAACCGGTCAGGGATGGCTTTCGGGGAAACAGAGCCAGCTCCGTTTCCTTCCTGCCCGGCATACCGATTTTATCTTTGCTTCTTTTTGCGAGCAGACGGGTTTTCTGGGAGGAGCCCTTATTCTTCTTCTTCTGGGAGTACTGGTCTGGTTGTCGGTGAGAATTGCACGCAACGCCCTGGATTTGGAAGGAAAAATTTTTGCTTCACTCATCGGCGTGGTTTTTGGTTTTCAGTTTTTTGTCAACACGGGAATGAACATGGGCATTATGCCGGTTACGGGTATTCCTCTTCCCTTTGTCAGTTACGGGGGGAGTGCTCTTCTTGTTAATCTGGCTATGGTTGGGTTGTTATATAATATTGCCAATTCGAGAAGGAAAGAGGTTGGAAGAAGGAGATTTGGATAACCGGATCAGTAATAGAGAAATCTGTTCTGTTGCAAAGCCCGGGAGGTACATTGGGAGAGAGATAAATATGGTGGTGAAGCCAGAGCCGGTTAAGCTTTCGGTGGCACTGGCTTTCCCCGATACTTATGAAATTGGGATGTCTCATGTGGGAATGAAAATTCTTTACCATCTTTTGAACATCCTTCCTGGGGTTCGAGCCGAGAGAGTTTTTGCTCCCTGGCCAGACATGGGTGCGTTGATGCGACGCAAAAACATTCCTCTTTATTCTCTAGAAAGCAAATTGCCGGTTGCTTCCT
>JABUEZ010000023.1 GCA_013314795.1 Candidatus Profundicultor aquiphilus
CTTGGGGATCATCAACCCCCATCCTCCAAAGGTAGGAGTTCTTTTTATAGTTCCATCAGCCTGTTTCTTTCCAGGAATGAGAGTGAAATCAAATTTACCAACTATAGTGGATTTCGTAGGATCCTGGCACAAAGGAGCCGAATTCTGCCACTGGAGATTCATAGCTGCCTTTCCCTGGGCAAAGGCATTAGCATTTTCATCCCAATCATAGGTTAAAACACCAGCAGGGGCAAAAGGAATTAAAGTCTTGAAGTATTCCAACGCTGCTACTGCTTCTGGACTATTAATTGTAGGCTTATAATTTTCGTCGTACCATTCTCCTCCAAAAGACCAGATCATATTGTCATAGGTGCACTGAAGCTGAACGCCTCTTCTACCCATAAAGGTTATACCTGCCATCCCACGATCCTTGAGTTTCTCAGTAAGCAATTTAGCAGTATCGTAGAGTTCTTCCCAAGTGTTGGGAGGAGTAAGACCAAATTCTGTAAAAATATCGGTACGGTAATGGAGACCAAATACTGCCTGGATAAATGGTAATCCATAAACTTTTCCTTCCCACATACCCTGTTCTTGCAAAACCGAAGGAATAAAATCGTCCAGAGCCAAAACTTTAGCATCCGTTTTCTTAATGAAATCCTCTACGGGGATTACTAACCCTTGGCCAGCGTACTGACCCACCCAAACACAGTCAACGTGAACCACATCATATGCACCAGTGCCCTGGGTTACCGCCACCGCTTGTTTTTCCTGAAGAGTAGGATAGGGTAGAACCTCCAGGTTCACCTTGATGCCCGTTAACTGTTCAAATTCAGGGAGCAACTTTTTCAGCGCATCTGAACGGGGCTCAGCCACCAAAGCCACATTAAGCGTAGTTCCTGCGAACGGCTTTTGTGCATAAGTTCCAAACACGTATTCCTCTGCTCCTACCGAGGAAACAAACATAACCAACAGACTCACCATCACTATCCATGACCACCACTTCATGTTCAATCCCTCCCTTTCAATTTAGAATAAACCAGGTCAAAGTCAAAATTTATTGCAATTTAGAAAACCCGCTCTTCCAATCACCCCCCTAAGTTGTTTTCAAACTTCCAGCTTAATATGTTTCCATTCCAGGTATTCATCCAAACCATGTACCCCGAGTTCCACTCCAATGCCACTCTCTTTCCATCCCGGATATGGAGCGTACAGGCTATCAGGACTGATGTTATTGATGGCCACCGACCCAGATTCCAGTCTTTCGGCTATCAGGAACGCTTTTTTCATATCTGAAGTGTAGAGATAACTTACCAGACCATACCGGGTGCTGTTTGCTTTGAGAATTACTTCATCGACATCTTTAAAGGTGTCAATGGCTACAATCGGACCGAAGGGTTCTTCCACCATAATCTTCATGTCCGGCGATACATCGGTGATAACGGTGGGTTCAAAGAAAAAGCCCTTCTGTAATCGAGGATCGGTCGGTTTTTTCCCCCCACAGATAATTTTACCACCTTTTGCCAGAGCATCATTTACAAACTCCTCCATCCGACGCAAACCTGCCTCGTTGACCATGGGTCCCACATCAGGCACCGGGGTATCAAAAGCCCCTCCAAGGACCAGTTTCCGGGTCTGCTCCACGAACGTGTTGAGATAATCATCTTTAATGGTTTCTTCCACAAAGATTCGATTAACCGAGTTACAGATCTGTCCTGCGTTCCGGAATGATCGCTTCACTCCGTCCTTGACCGCCTTAGAAAGATCCGCATCAGCAAAAACGATAAAAGGAGAATGCCCACCCAGCTCGAGAACAAGTCTTTTCAGGGTTTTTGCCGAAGCTCTCACAAATTCTTTTCCAGTTTCGGTAGAACCAGTAAGCGCCACAAGTCTTACCAGAGGGTTAGAAAAAATTTCTTCGCTGATTAAGGCATTATCACCGCTGACCACATTTAAAACTCCCCGAGGCAAACCAGCGTCGTTACAGGCTTTTACAAAAGCTATAGTCGAAAGCGGCGTTTCTCGAGAGGGTTTTACAATGACTGTACACCCTGAAGCCAAGGCAGGAGCTACCTTCCAGGAAATAAGGCTTACCGGATAATTCCAGGCTGCTACTGCAAAAACCACCCCTACCGGTTGACGGATTGCTATACTCCGCAGGTTAGTTGCATTGGGTGGAGGAACTTCTCCCAGGATGTTGACTCCCAGAAAGGCGTAATATTCCAAACAGTCAGCAGCACCCAGCACTTCCCTCTCTGCATCGGGCAAGGCCTTTCCCTGCTCTCGGGCCAAAAGGGTTGCGATTTCTTTGTAGTTTTCACGCACTGAAGTAGCCGCCTTAATAAGCAAACGGCTGCGTTCCATTGCCAGTTTCTTGGACCAGGATAGAAAGGCCTGGTGAGCTCCCTCAATAGCTTGATGGAGCTGCACTTTTGTTACCTTTGAAACAGTGGCAAAAACTTCCCCCAAAGATGGATCAACAACTTCTATAACCCCCTCCCCTTCCACCCACTCTCCATTAATAAAAGATTGATAGTGGATCATTCCTGCGCCCCCTCTCTGTATTTCGAAAAAGCCTCCTGGAAAAGTCCGTGAAATTCCTTAAACAGCGAATACTGTTTCTTATAGATTTCCCCACAGAAAGAGTTTGGGAAAAAACGCCTGCGGACCTTAAGCCACTTTTTTCCAAAAGAGCCCACACCTTCTCCAGTTACTCCAGAAAAAGTAAGCATCGCCGCCCCCATGATTCCACCTTCAGATTCTTCCAGAGCCACGATATCTTTCCCATAGATATCGGCTTTTATCTGACACCAGAGGTCGCTCCTTGCCCCTCCTCCGATTGCATTCATTTCCCTGATTTCTCCCCTCCAGAGTTTCTCGATTTCTTCCAGACTCATTTTTAAATCGAAACTGACCCCCTCCATCACCGCGCGGGAAAAGTGACTCCGACGATGAATAGGGAGAATCCCAAAAAAAACTCCCCTGGCCCAGGGAGAACCAAACAATCTCTCCCCCATAAGGTAAGGAAAAAACAGCAAACCCTCCGAACCTTCCTGCACTGTTCTCGCTTCTTCATCAATCAAAGAATATGGTTGTAGTCCCATTCCTGGAAAAGAGTAAAGAGCTTCTCGCAACCAGTGCACGCTTCCCCCGCCGCTATCCAAGATGCCAAAGCTAATCCATCCCTCTATGGCATGGTGAAGATTCATAAGTCGCGGAGTGAGGAGGGGAAACGGGGTGTACACTGAAACATCAGCAGCGGTGCCGGTAACATCACAGGATTTCCCAAACTCAACCATCCCCCCACCAAGAAGAAGACAAAGCATGTCACCAGCACCACAGATTACAGGGATTCCGGAAGGTAATCCAAGCTCCAAGGCGACGCTCTCCTTAACCTTACCAATCACCTGCGAAGAAGGAATAACAGGAGGAAGTTTTCCTCCGTCGATACCAAGAAACGAAAGCAGATTCTGATCCCAGGATTTATCTTTCCAGGAAAAAGCGAACGTACCGGAAGCTTCGGAAAAGTCAGTGTACCATTCTCCAGTCAGGCGATAGTTTAGATAATCTTTAGCTGTAAGGAAAACCAGCGTTCTCCGATACACCTCAGGCAAGTTATCCTTAATCCAGCGGATCTTAGGACCAATCCAGTTAGGAATTAGAAGGTTTGCCGTTTTCTCGATTTGTTCTTCCTGAGACATATCCTTCTTGAGCCTGGCGCATATTTCAGCCGAGCGCTTATCGCACCAGATGGGTACCCTATCGACTAACACCTCTCCCCCATTCCCAAGGGGAATTACCGCATGCATCTGGGCACTGACGCCCACCGCCAGAATATCGACCTCTGACCCAGATGAAAGTACTCCCCGAATGCATTTGCAGGACATAGACCACCATTCTTCCGGATCCTGTTCTGCCCATCCGGCCTGAGGAGAATAAAAATGAAGGTTCTCTCCTTTAAGAACCATGATAGCTCCATTTTCATCCACCAGAGCCGCTCGGACACTCTCTGTGCCAAGATCGAGAACCAGGACAACCTTTCTTCTCATACTTCAATCCTTTTTTACGGTTATCCAGAAATAGCTTAAAGGAACGGGAAAGGGGTTCTCTGCTCGATGAAAACCGGAGGGAACGTAAACCACATCCCCACTTTCCACTTCAAACCGTTCCTGACCGACCTCCATGATGCCTCGACCAGAAGTGATAAAATAAACTTCCTCAAGAGGGGGATGCTCATGACCACGAGTGCTACACTGAGGATAAATCACCGTATACCCCACGTTCAATCTTTTCGAAACAGAATCTTGCTCGGTAAGCAACATGATCGTGTCACGAACAACTTTGTTACCCAATATCTCCAGGGCTTCACCAAAGGTGTTCTTCCCCCGATCAGGTTTACCCTGATAAAGGTTTACTTTTTTATACACAGCCAATGGAATAAACCCCCTTTATTTTTTTGGTCTCCCCTCGAGATACACTTTGTATTCGTATTTGTCAGCCCTGATCACCGAAACAACCATCTCCAAGGGAGTTCCATCCTCAAGGTAAGTGACCCGTACAGTATGAAAAAGAGGAACCTTCTCTGGTACCTGAAGGAGATCCGCCTCTAAGGGACCGCTAAGGTACGCTTCGATTTTTTCCACCGCTTTGTGCAACTTGAGGTCGTACTCCTTCTCCAGAAGCTCATACAGACCCTTTCTTCTTAAAATTTCCTTCTTGGACTCCAAATCAGGCACCATTCTGGCCAAAAGATAATTACTCATAAACGCCACGGGAACACCATTGGCAATCCTGGTTCGCTGCACAAGATAGACCTTTTCACCTTTTTCCAAACCAAGCGCTGCCGCAACCTTGGAAGGGGCAGGAACAAGTTCTACGGTAAGACTTCCAGTACTGACTTCTATCCCCTTTTCCCGAAGGGTCTCGGTAAAAGAGCTGATATAGTTTAGATTCTGGGCCGTCTTGGGCTCCTGAACAATAGTCCCCTTGCCTCTCCGTCGAAATACCAAACCCTCTTTTTCCAATTCCCCCATGGCATTACGAATGGTGGTGCGGCTCGCCTGAAAACGCTCTTCCAGTTCCTCCTCCGATGGTAACACATCGCCAACTTTGTAAATGCCACTCTCGATTTCTTCTTTAAGCGCTCGATAAATCTTAAAATAGAGAGGAACCTCAGTCTCAGCCTTGGACATACCCTGTTTTCCCAACAAATAGTAATTACTTATTCAATCACTTCATCATTACTTTGTATGATAAAATGTACACAATCTTTTGTCAAGAGATATGTTCAAAAATCAGGAATAAAGCCAATAAAGGCCTCTTCAGTAATGCTACCCTATACCTACTTATCTGAAACAACAAACGCTTTACCGCAATAAAAAGTTACTACTTTTTGGCAAAGACACCTTTGATGTCACAGACATTTTTGAGAAGAGTTGGAGATGGGCAGTCACTGGTGGCAATTTTCCCCTCAAAGGGCAACACGTAAAATGAGGTAAGGGTCCTGGGTGGTTTTCCAGGATAGCCACCCAGGAGTTTTTGTTCAAAATTCTACCACTTCGATTCTCAGAACCCGAGCCATATTTTTCAATGCCACACGGTGATGACCCGGGAGAATCAAAATGTGGTGAGAGGGCAAATTCTCCATTAATCGATGGCCGTCAGAAATTCTGATAATGCCCCCATTCCGACAATCAGAGTCAGGATATTGAACGTATCCCTCAAGTGTTCCCTCAACAACGAAGAGTTTTTCCAAGGTTGTATCAAGCTTGACCAGGGTAACCGGCCCTTCCGGGAAACGAGCATCAACGACGTGGGCATTTTCGTCCACTATGGCAAGCACCTTCGGTCTGGCAACCCAGCTTGCAGCAAAGGCAGGGGGCATGAGACCAAAATATCCACAATGAGCAATGAGGAGATGGTTTTCCGGCTCCTCAACTTCGGGAAATTTTTCGATTCTCTCATGCTTCAAAGCAGCCTGCCCCATGAGAAAAGGATAGACGTTACTCATCATAATGGGCTGGCGAAGTGCCCGATAAACAAGAAATTTGGTAGCAAGAGTCAGAAGATCCCCTTCACAGGCCCAGATAAAGTCTCTCTCAGTAAAAAGCATACACCAGGCAAGGCAGGGCGTGGTATCAGAATAGAAAGATTCATTAAGACAATTCATACCAGCTCCTTTGATGGTTGGATTCTTTTCGATTTCCTCCTTAAGGGCAATATAAATTTTGACTGCACTCAGAATAGCCCTTTCAGAAAGTCCCTCCACCTGCAAATTCCAGGCCCTCCAGACTTCTGCTGCCTGCCTGTCAGGAATATTTTTTGCCTTTTCCCCCAGGACCTTAAAACTTTTCTTGAAAACCTGAATCCCAAATTTCTCCTGTATCCTTTCGGCGCACTCGTTTTCCCACCAGAAAAAACGCTTGAAAATACTCGCCTGCATGCCCTCACCTGGGTTATCCTGAAAGAGAAGAAAGGAAGTCTCTTGCATTTCCCTCCTGAGGACTAAACTCCGGACGATGTTCTTGGTAAGGTCAAGAGTATAAGGAGCAAATACCTGAAGGCCCTTACCCCGGAGATAACCGACAATTTCCCAATCCCACATATTCACCATCCCGAATTCAGATGTAGCAACAATAATGGGAAGAGGAATCGCTCGTATTTCTTCAACCCTCCGATATGCATCCCCCAGAACCTGAGGTAAAAGCACCGCGTCTACCTCAGGAACAGAACTTCCCAAGGGACGGGGTTCTAAAATATCCGCTTCTTCCCGAAGGAGCTCCTTGAGTTTTCCCACTTGAGCGCTGAATTCGGGGTCATCTGCCGACTGAAAGTATAAAGGAACAAGCCTTGCCTTCATTGCCTGACCTCCTTTATCAAGGGTATATTTCTATTGTAACGTAACTTGCAGTCAGATTCTGTATATAGAAATCCACTCCCAAATTTTTCCCTGAAAATTCCATGCAGGCAATAACGAAACCCGAGAGAATACCTTCAAAAACCCCTCAAGATTTTTACTTGACTGCCGATATATATAATTAAGAGCAACAGAAAATGAAAGGCAAACTTTCCGAAAGGGAAGGACGCAAAGCCGACAGGCCCAAAGTGTATCCACTAAGGCGGCTGGGTTGCCAAGTTTCTGGGAATCGTTCAGCTCTTGCAAAAACAGGCGGAGTTCAAAAGGAGGAAGGAAAATGGCAAAGAAAGTCGGCTTTCGGTCTCTTCAGGCTCGCCTTAGCGTTACTATCCTTGTGGGAGTGCTTGCTTCAGCTCTGGTCATCAGCGTATTCAGCCTCTCTGCACTGTACCAGGAAACATTGAAACAACGCAAGGCATCGGTTCAGTATGTGGTTGAATCGGCGATTTCCCAGGTAAATTCGCTATATAAACAAATCCAAAAAGAAGGAAAAAGCGAGGAAGACGCAAAACAGGAAGCACTTTTTGTCCTTCGCAACCTTCGCTATGAGGGAGAAAATTACGTCTGGATTAACGATCTCGGCCCCAAAATGGTCATGCATCCTTTCAAAAAAGAGATGGAAGGCCAGGACCTCACAAACTATCAGGACCCCAACGGGAAAAGGTTGTTTGTGGAAATGGTCCGGGTATGCCAGGAAAAGGGAGAAGGATACGTGGATTACGTCTGGCCCAAACCAGGAAGTGACCAACCAGTTCCCAAAGTATCCTACGTAAAACTTTTCAAACTCTGGGGATGGATCATTGGTTCCGGTGTTTATACCGATGACGTATATACTCAGTTTCGAAACGCCATGTTCAGAATCATTCTGGTAACCATCATTGTAATCGTAATTCTTATCATCGTATCCCTCTCTCAAAGTAGAGCCATTGCTCGACCCATCCATGCTATTGCCCTTCAAGCCGAAGGTGTCTCTCGGGGTAATCTCAACATGGAAGTCCAGGTTGTAGAAGCCCACGATGAAATTGGAAAACTCACCGGTTCCTTCAAAACGATGGTCGAAAATCTTAACGAAATCGTCACAAGCATTGTCCACACTTCCCATGAACTTTTTTCTTCCAGCGAAAATCTTTCCTATTCCATTGAGGAAGTCGCCAAAGCTACCGAAGAAATCGCCCAAACCATTGCCCAGATAGCCCAGGGATCCACTCGCCAGAGTGAGGAACTGAATGCCATCGACGAAGAAGTGAAAAGCATTGCCCAGCGTGCGGACCGGCTCCTGGAAGCCAACGAAAGAAATCTCCACGCCGTACAATCCATCCAAGAACATATGAGGAAAAACACCGAAACGCTTGCTGTCATCGAAAGAACTTTAGAAAAAACATTTGAGGAATCAAAAAACGATAAAAAAGAAGCCGAAAAAGGAAAACATTCTTTAGAAATCCTGGGAGAAAATATTGGTACAATTTCTCAGGTTGCTCAGGAAGTAGCCCAGGCTATTGACACACTCAACGTTCGTTTCAAAGAAATCGGGAAAATCGTCGACCTCATCACTGGTATTGCCGAACAAACCAACCTCCTGGCACTCAACGCCGCCATTGAAGCTGCCAGGGCCGGTGAAGCAGGCCGCGGTTTTGCTGTAGTCGCCGAGGAGGTTCGAAAATTGGCCGAAAACTCGGCTCAGGCTGCCGACCAGATTGCGCATCTCATCAACGAAATTCAGAAAGATATGGTCCAAACTTCGGCCAGCATGAATCGAGCTCAGGTCCAGGTAGAAAAAGGAGTTACGCAGCAAAAAGAGGCAAATCAGAATTTCGAAGAAATCATCGCCTCGGTGGACAGAACACTCCACGAGATTACGCTCCTCTACAAGGAATTGCGCGAAGCACAGGACGCTCTTCAAAAAACAGTCCAGGAAACCGGAGGAATCGCGAAGTCGTCTCAGGAAAACACCGAAATTTTAGGGGAGATCGTACAGGCACTTAAGAATATCGCCGACAAAATCGTCTCTACCGCCTCAGTAGCCGAAGAAAATGCTGCCGCCAGTGAGGAAGTTTCGGCCTCAGTCGAAGAACAAAATGCTTCTCTCCAGGAAATCAACGGCGCTAGCCTTGCACTGCGAAAAGTAGCAGAAACTCTAAATGATCTGACTAAAAAGTTTACCATCTCTTAATCATATCTTGACAATACCCGGAAGGAAGCACTATGGTTTTCCCAAAAAAGGAGGAATGAAAACCAATGAATTTTTCGAATCGGTGGGAAGTGGTTAATTTTATTGCTGAAAAGAAAATTGTAGCGATTATTCGTGCTCAGAGTTCCACATCGCTTCTTAAAGTGGTCCAGGCCCTCAAAGAGGGTGGCATCGAATGTATCGAGGTGACCATGACTACTCCTGGAGCGTTGAAGACGCTGGAAGAAGTGCGAAACAAAATGGAGGGGGTACTCTTCGGGGCAGGAACCGTTCTTGATCCTGAGACTGCCCGCCTCTGCATTTTAAGTGGTGCCCAGTTCCTGGTGACCCCCTCGCTCAACTTTGCCACCATTGAAATGGCTCACCGCTACGACGTACCAATTATTCCCGGCGCCATGACTCCCTCGGAAATTCTCAACGCCTGGGAAAAGGGTGCCGAAGTGGTTAAAGTCTTCCCCGCTTCTTCTTTAGGACCCCAGTACATCAAAGAACTTAAAGGACCGTTCCCTCACATCAAGCTCTGCCCCACCGGAGGTATTAACCTGGACAACCTCCATTCCTTTTTACAGGCAGGAGCAACCTGTGTGGGAGTGGGGGGATCACTGGTTAAATCTCAACTCATCCAGGAAGAAAAGTGGGAGGAACTTACCAACCTTGCCCGGGCATTTCAGAAAGCTGCCTGTGGAGAGTAAAAAATCGACCCTCCTATTCCTCTGAATAGGAGGGTCGATTTTTGGTCCGGAAGAATTCTCGAAAAATATGCGTCTCGAACTTTAAACCCGAATTCATCCATTTTCCAATTCGAAAAAAGTCCCAAATGTTACCACTTTTCGTGTTTTCATTACCGGGCAGAGAAATTTAAAAAGTAAGGAGCGCTTCCCAGTCCTTTAGACCATTTAGACCAAGGAAATATCCCTCCCACCTTGGGGATTCTGTTTAACCATTCCTCTTAAACGCATTCGCTTTCCCCCACAGTGTATCGCCCAAGGATCCAAAGTGATTTTTTCCCCTCGAGAGTCCTATCTGGAAACACGTTTTCCTTCTTTACATTTGGTTACACATCGCCCTCAAGTATAACTCTTACTCCTTCGCCCAGAGACCGAGTCGCTGTTTACGCGCCTCTCTTTCTAACCTTCGAAACCGCTCGGCGTATTTCACATTTGGAGGAAATGTGGCCACCCGAGCATAACCATTGGCCACCAACCATTCATTGACCATCAAACCATCCACATAGACGTACGCTAACAGTCGACCATAACGATCCCGTTTTTGAACATCAAATTCTAAAGTAACCCTTTTCCCGAATACGAGTTTTCGATTGGCACGGTAAGCTTCTTCAGCATAGTACTCGATTTTGTCCCGAGAAGAATGCAATTCCGGTGTATCAATACCAATGTATCGCACCTTCTCACCACTGGTGAGCTTAATTGTATCCCCGTCTATAACTTCTGCAACAACATAAGTCCCTCCGCCACGTTGAGAAAAAGCGTAGAAAATAAAGAAAAGAAGGATGATAAAAAGATACCGCCAGGAACTATATTTTACCCTCACCTATACCACCCGATATAACGGCTCTTTCCCTTCAAGGACATAAACCACATTCAAAGCAGCAGTTTTCCCCATCTTTACATTCGCTTCTCTGGTGTGTGCGGAAACATGAGGCGTGACCAGAACGTTGGGAAGAGTTAAAAGGGGGCTCTCAAAGGGTGGCTCAAAACTCAACACATCCAACCCCGCTCCTGCGATACGCTCTTCCTTTAAGAAACGATACAGCGCCTCTTCGTCAACAAGTTCACCCCGAGCGGTATTAATCAGGAAAGCTTCCTTTTTCATCAACGAAAGAAGCCGTTCATTCACCAGGTGTTTGGTCTGCAAAGAGAGAGGAAGATGAAGAGTCACAAAATCTGAAAGGCGAAAGAGTTCTTCTAATTCGACCTTGGTAAAATCTGTATCTTCCACAAAGGGGTCGAAATAAATAACCTTCATTCCAAATCCTAACGCCCGTCTTGCTACTCCTTTACCAATCCTCCCCAGACCCACGATACCCAAGGTCTTCCCTTCCAGCTCGCTTCCCAGAAGGGGCGAACTCCACTTTTTATTCCTTACCTGTTCAAGAAGCAGTTTCATGTGCCGAGCACAGGAAAGAATAAAAAGAAAGGTCATATCCGCCACCGACTCAGAGTTCGTTCCTGGAGCATTGGCCACAATAACACCTCTTCTTCGGGCTGCTTCCAGATCGATGTTATCCACTCCAATACCGTGCTTAGAAATCACCTTGAGATGAGAACAAAGCGAGAGAACCTTCTCTCCGATACGATCCACTCCTACAATAACCGCTTCGGCATTTCCAATGAGTTCCGCAACCATGGATTCATTCTCCGGTTCGGGATTACTCTTGAAGGTAACCGACAACCCCGCCTTCTCCAGAATCTCCAGGGGTTCAGAGGAAGCACGACCAAAAGAACGAGCCAAAACCACGACTTCGGGCATCTCCTTTTTCACCTCCCAATCTTACCCCTCCTTTTTGGTATCTTTCGCATTCGGATTTTTAAAAGCAAAAGCTCGAAGTTTTACCAATAATAGCATTAAATCAACTGCACAAAAAGTATCGGTAGACACAAAAAGAATGCCTATAGAATCAAGTCCTTGGAAGAAGACAACACCTTACTTACCATCTTCGACGTCCATGCCAGCAGTCCAGCCACCATCGATCATGATGTTTGCACCCGTAATGTAGCTGGACCGGGGCGAAGCCAGAAATAATACCAGTTCTGCTACTTCCTCAGGTGTTCCAGGCCTACCCAAAGGGGTACGAGTAAGAATGAGCTTCCGCCAGGAAGAGCTTGAAAGAACCTCCTCGACCATCGGCGTTTTAATAAATGCAGGGGAAATGGCATTAACTCGAACCCCATATTTTGCCCATTCCACAGCAAGAGCTTTGGTCAGTTGCCGCACCCCACCCTTTGTTGCAGCATATATGGAACGCCTGGACAGGACTTCTTCACTCTGCAAGGAAGCCATATTCACAATCGTCCCATGTCTTTGGGCAATCATTTGTCTACCCGCTTCTATACAGGCAAAAAACGTACCCTTGAGATTCACATCAACCATGAGATCCCACTCTGCTTCAGTATATTCTATAGCCGGTTTCCTCACGTTCACTCCTGCACTATTGACCAGGATATCAATCTTTCCAAAACGAGCGATGACTTCTGCGACTAACTTTCTGATATCCTCAACCCTTGAAACATCGGTGGGTATGGCCACAGCCTGATACCCTGCTTCAACTAAATCGCAGGCATACTCCTGGCCCTCGGACTGATTACGATTGGCAATCACACAAACCGCTCCCTCCTGGCATAAACGCCGGACAATAGCTCGGCCAATTCCCTTGCTTCCCCCGGTTACGATCGCCACCTTACCTTCCAGTTCGGACAAAAAAATCACCTCTCCTCTACTGGTCAAATTAAGCCAAAAGAAAGAGCATTGATATCCTTCTAAAGTGTAGAGAGCCTCGGCAGAATGTCGCCTCCGCAGTTAATAACACCAACCCGGGCTTCCCGGCCCTGAGTTTTAAAAGCCATATCCAGAGCCTCTTCAATCGTCGATGCGTGGCGGAAACCAAGTATTTCTTTATTTTCTATGCTCAACCCCTTTGAAACACAGATGACTTCCTTGGAGTGCTCCATGATCTTGGCATGCAAAAGGAGCGTCGCAGCACAGACCAGGTCACCAAAAGTACCCTCTTCCACCTTCTTTTTCAACTCACGATAGGGACGGGTGGCATAATCCCGAAAGAGAGCGGAATGGGTAGCCGAAATGCCTTCCTCAAATGGGGCAACGAGTATAGAAGTTCCCCCTTTTTTTAGTCCCTTCTGAGCATAGGAAAGAGGTTTAATTCCCTGCCAGTAATCGATATCGGCAGGAAAAGCACTCACCACCACGATATCAGCAAGGGATGGAATTGGTCTTTCGTAAACACCCTGCGCGAACCGTACTCCCTCCCTATGGGCTTGAACCGGGTCTCCAGCTACAACGTGTACAATCTCTCCTTCGTCATTCAAAACCACATTAACGATGAACCGCAATCCTGCGATTTCTGCCACCATTTCAATTTCCTGTCGCACCACATTTTCCACCTCTCCAGCAATCTGGAGATATAGATCCTCCCCCATGGGCATGATATGTGTTCTTCCGGTAGTCTCCCAGGAACATATTCCCGGCTGTACGGCTTTTCCTCCCCCTCCATATCCTGCATAACAGTGAGGAACAATATTGCCTACCGCCATAAGGAAATCCGCTTCTACAGCGATTTTGTTGACCTCAATGGGCGTCCCTTTAGGTGTATGTCCCAGCCTGGCAAAGTTTCCAGCGTCTTTCCATTCATGATTGAGAACTGTAACTCTTTCCACCACTTCTTCGCCAAAAGACTGATGGATTTCCTCTTCCTTCATATATCGGTGCGTCCCCAGACCAATAAGAACCGTTATATCTTTATCGGGTACGCCACATCTATTCAGTTCATCAAGAATAACAGGGAAAATAATCGCCCTTGGAGTAGGTCTTGTGAGGTCG
This sequence comes from Candidatus Profundicultor aquiphilus, assembly GCA_013314795.1. GTDB lineage: Bacteria > Atribacterota > Atribacteria > Atribacterales > Caldatribacteriaceae > Profundicultor > Profundicultor aquiphilus. The sequence continues at coordinate 13,656 of JABUEZ010000023.1, forward strand.
TCACCCACAATCACCACTTTCATTCCCTTTTTCACCTGTTCGGCAAGGGGAAGAGTGGCAATCGGTCTTTGAAGAGACTGACGAATCATCTCTTCAACGTTCTTTATCTTTATAGAATCCTTTGGTTTTATAGAATATACTAACTTCTTTTCAGGAAGCTCGAAACGAATGACTTCCTTACCATAAGATAGTGGCAGGTTTACTTTACTCATATCATACTCACTCAACATATTATGCTCCTTCCTTCCACACAACCCTTACATTACAAACACCCCAGACTCACCATGATACCCTTACTTACCTCGGTAAACCAAAGACCAGATTGGGTAAAAAGGTAACGA
>JABUEZ010000024.1 GCA_013314795.1 Candidatus Profundicultor aquiphilus
TACTCCTTACAGGCTTCCTCAAAGGCTCCATAGAACTCACTCCCTCCATCAACCTGGATGGCTTTCACCGGGAAGGGACTCTTCTTGAGGAGTTCCTCGAGAAACCTCCGGGCGGCACTGGCCGTGGCTCTCGTGGAGAGGGAGGCAAGGGCAAAGCGGGAAATCAGGTCTTGAGCCGTGAATTGTTTATACCCCTTTCCAGGGAGAGGACGGATATCCAGAGTATCAATGGCCACCAGGTCTCCGGGGAACTTCACCCTGTAATCTCTGGGTTTCCGCTCTGCATGGGGTCTTCCGGAAGTCCTTTTGCTCTTTGCCACTCTGACCTTCTTCGTTCTCTCTGGTTCTCGGAGAAGACCTCTGGTCTTGAGGGACCTGATGATCCTCCCCACTGTGGAGGCTGAAACCTGGAAACCCTCTTCCCTGAGGAAGAGGACGAGCTTGGTCTTCCCAAGGTATGGGTAGCGTTCTCGGAGTTTCTGGATGCCCTCCACAAGCTCCAAAGTCCAGGTGGGTTTCCTGGTGCTCTTGGGCCTTCTCGAGCGGTCCTCAAGGCTTTTTAAGTTTCTGGGGTTGTACTTCCTCTTCCACCGGTAGAAGGTGCTCCGGGCGATACCATACCTCCGGCAGGTGACCGAAACGGGGTGGTCTTTGGCAAAGTCGAGAATCTCCAGACAAATCCTGGCTTTCTTGGAGAGATCATGGATTTTGGCCAGTTTGGCAATGGGAACACCATGGGGAAAGCTCACAAGGTGCATGGATGCCCCAGAATAGATTGATAGACTTTTCGTTCCCTTTGTGTTACTCTTCATTGAGGGTGCAGGACCTCCTTCCTCTAAGTTTTCCACTACTCCTAGAGTGAGGATACAGGTTCCTGCACCTTTTTGTCTACCTTACCTGTTGCAGATCTCTGTGAACTTATACAGGGGTTCCTATCTTCCCTGGACCATCACTTCCAGGTTCTCAAGCTGTAAGGTGAGTTCCCCCTGCTTTTCGAGGCTACTTACGTAACCAAGAAGAGCAGAGCGGTTCAGAAAATAGTGGTCCAGAGAATTGACCGGTGCAAGAAGCGTCATGGTGGTTTGGAGAAGCTTTTCTAAAGAAAGGGTGCCTGAGGTTGTTGTGCGAAGGATTGTTTCAAAAGTTTGTTCTATTGCTTCTTTGTTGATACGCAACAGTTCCCTGCCACCTGGGCTTCCGTGAGAGGGGATGAAGGTGGTGAAACGTTCTTCAACAGTAGAGAGTGTTCTGAGGGTTTCTTCGGGGTCAAAGTGGTAAAGGATGGGGTATTTTTTGACAATTTCCGGACCAAACAGGGTGTCGGCAGCAAAAAGTGTGTCACCCATGGCGATGCCAAAAAGACCTGGAGTGTGTCCGGGAAGAGGTACAAGTTCAAGCTCTAGAAACCATGTTGAGTCGATTTCCTGGAAGGGAAGGTTGGAAGGTCCGAGGAGAAAAGGATTGGAGAGCACTCGGGGCGGGAGACCCCCGAAAAGGAGTGCAGGCTCAAGGAGTGGATTACACAGAAACGGTGTTTCCCTGGAATGGAGAAAAAGCCGGAGACCTGGGAACGCTGTTAACAAGTACGGCAAGCCACCATAGTGGTCGGCGTGGGCATGGGTGAGAAGGACAATGTCAACGGTACCGATTGCTTGCCTGAGTTTTCTGGCCTGTTCCTTACCAGGACCACCGTCGACAAGGATTTTTCGAGATGGAGCATACAGGTAATTTTGATTGCCAACAGTGTGCACCTGCCACATGTACCTACCATAGTTTTTGACGGATGGTTTGTCAAGTTGGTGGTTTTGCGGAGACTTTGGTGGTAGAATGGAAAAAAACCGCTGGAGGGGTGACGATGGGCACTTTCTTAAAAGTTGTGGGAATCATCGTGCTTGTTTTTGGGGTGATTTTTATCGTCCTTTCGGTGATCGGGATGGGGAGTTTTCTGGGAATGCTGACTTCATCATATCCTCTTCCTTCACCCGGGGAAGAGAACTTTCCCACTATGCCCATGCCTCCCATGATGGGTGGGTTGGCCTGGATGGGTGGTATCGGTGGAATTGTAGCAGGGTTTGGAATTATTGTTCTGGGGGTAGCCCTTTTCTGTATCGGAGCCATTTATAACGATGTGAAAGCCTTGAGAGGTCGATGAAAAAGGGGGGCTGAAGCTATGGCAAAAAGGGTAGTCATTGTCGGTGGTGTGGCTGCGGGGCCAAAAGTAGCAGCCAAACTCCGTCGGCTGGATCAGGAAGCCGATATTACGATTCTCGAACGGGGGAAGTTCCTTTCTTACGCAGGCTGTGGGTTACCCTACTATGTGGGAGGAGAAATCAAAGAATACCGAGAATTGATGGAGACCCCGGTAGGGGTCCTGCGCGATCCGGAGTTTTTTGAGAAATCGAAGGGTATCAGGGTGTATAACCATACCGAAGTGGTCAAAATTGACCGTAAAGGAAAGATGGTTGAAGCCCGTAACGTGAATACCGGTGAAGTATTCACTTTACCCTATGACTACCTGGTTCTGGCCACGGGCGCGAAAGTTTCCTTTCCACCGATTAAGGCGGTGGACCTTGACCACCCTGGAGAGGTCAGTCCCAGAGATCTGGGACATGTCTATACCCTTCACGGGATAGAGGACGCAGAGGCCATTCGCTGGACCATCACCGAGAAGCTGGCCCGTAAAGCGGTGGTCATCGGCGGGGGGCTTATCGGTATGGAGATGACCGAGAGTCTGGTGAAAAATGGTCTGGAGGTAACGATTCTCGAGGTCTTGCCCGAAATATTACCCATTCTTGATGAAGACATGGGAATCCTGGTGAGACGGTACTGTCAGTCCCAGGGAGTGAATGTCCGGGTAGGAGAAAAGGTGGAACGGTTCGAGGGACAAGGGGGAGTGGTGAAACGGGTAGTAACCGATAAGGGAGTCTATGAAGCCGACCTTGTGGTAGTGGCCACAGGTTTTAAACCCAATTCTGACCTTGCGCAACGAGCGGGCCTGGAAATTGGTGAAACCGGTGGAATCAAGGTGGATATGTTTATGCGTACCTCTGACCCGTTTATCTTTGCGGTGGGAGACTGTGTGGAGGTGGAAAATCTCGTTTGTGGGAAAGCGGCTTATATGCCCATGGGGTCTCTGGCCAATAAACAGGGGCGGGTGGCAGCCATTAATATTGCTGGAGGGCATGAAGTCTTTCGCGGAGGCCTTAATTCGGTGATTTTCAAGCTCTTTGATTATACCATTGCTCGGGCTGGGCTTACTGTGCGTCAGGCCAAAGACATGGGCTATGAAGTGGAATATGCACTGGTGCCGGCACCAGACCGAGCCCATTATTTCCCGGGAGCAAAACGGGTGGTGACAAAACTCATTGCTGATAGGCGAAGCGGGAGACTCCTGGGGGTGCAGATTATCGGTCCAGGGGATGTGACCAAGACTGTTTATGCTGTGGCCACAGCCCTGTATTATGGAGGAGTGGTGGAGGATCTCTCCAGTATTGATTTGCCCTATGCACCGCCGTACGCCTCGGCCATCGATAACCTCTGTGTGGCGGCAAATGTTTTGCGCAACAAACTGGAGGGAAGAATGGTAGGCATTTCGCCCCACGAAGTAGAGCGGAAGCGGAAACGGAATGAAGAATTTATTTTGCTCGATGTCCGAACACCCAAGGAATATCAGAGTGTGCGTATTCCCGGTAGCACTTTGATCCCTCTGGGGACGCTTGCGCAGCGCCTGCATGAGCTTCCCAGGGATAAGGAAATTATCACCTTCTGTGCGGTAAGCCTGCGAGGGTATGAAGCTTCTTTGATCTTACGGCATAACGGGTTTACTAACGTAAAAGTGATGGATGGCGGAATCAGTTGCTGGCCGTATGAACTGGAGAAGTGACAGAATGGGGAGCGCGCTCCCCATTCTGTTGGTCTTTTTTTTCTATTCGATTCTTTCTTCGCCGCTTTTTGCCCAGAGTGAAACACCCTTGCCTTCGCCTACCCCTACTCCTTTTCCTGTTTTGGGAAAACAGGTGGAGATTCGGGGATGGGAGGAGGGGGAACTCAGGTGGGTGCTTCGAGCTGCCGAAATCAAGTTTGATAAAGAAGGTAATCAGGCGATATGTCGGGGAGATATTGAACTGGTGGTTTACGGTGAGGAGGGGACAGTTCGTTCCACGTTGAAAGCCCAGTCGGCTGAGATCGATTTAGAGCGGAAAAACTTTCGTTTTTTTGATTCTGTGGAGGTAGTTTCCAGAGATGGAGATCGGATTTTGACCGAAGAGCTTATCTATCGGGATCGGGTAAAGATGCTCGAGACCAAAAGCGTGACTCAGGTGTTTTTTAATGGCAATACCCTGGAGTGCGAAGGCTTAACAAGTGATATTGATTTTGAACACCCTGAGTTTTATCGTATTATCCGGGGTTCCTTTCGGATTGGTTCAGAATGAAAAAATCTTCGGCCCGGAGTGTGTGGGGAGGATAGGGAGTCGGGATAATCTTGTGCTGTTCGATTTTCTGCCGGAGCTCATCGGTTATTTTCCAGGATTGACGAATAAACCGGGAATTGGGAAAAAGGGTCCGGTCGCGGTGAATGAAGTCGTACAGGATCTTCTGGTATGCTTCTGGGCTTTTGGCTCCGAAAGTTCCAAAGTAGCTGAAGTTCAGTTTCGCCATGGTTGAAGCAAAATCCATGGAAGGCGTTTTCACGTTGATGAAAAGATCGATTCGTTCTTCAGGCTGGATTTCGATGGAGAGCCGGTTTGGCGAGGGTACGACAGAATGGAATACGGCTTCGATAAAGGAGCGCTTTTCGGCCATCTTTTTCCCGGTGAGGATGCGGAATGGAACGTTACGCCAGCGGGGTGAGTCAATAAAAAGTGTTGTGGATACAAGTGTTTCAGTGTGTGAATGGGAGTTATTGACTTCTTGCCGGTATCCTTCGTACTGTCCGAGAAATATCTTTTGTGCTTCGGGAAGGCGCACCATTTCTAAAAGGCGCACCTTTTCTTCGGCCACTTTTTGCTGGAAACGCTGACACTCTCTTTTGTCTTCTTCGCAGAGCGGTGGAATGTCAATGGCAAAAAGGGTCAAGAGTTGCAGGATATGGTTCTGGAAAATATCTCGGATGGCTCCGGTCTCTTCGTAAAAGGCTTCTCGTTCTTCCACGCCTTCGGTTTCGCAGACTGCGATACGCACTTCTTGAAGGTATTCCCGGGAGAGAAGTTTTTCCATAAAGAGATTTTCAGCCTTAAGGACGATGAGACTCAGGACCGTGGATTTCCCCAGGTAATGGTCCACATAAAAAATTTCTTCTTCAGGGAAGGTGTTCTGCAGGTTTTTTTCGAGTTCCACAAAGCTTGTTGCATCCTGCCCAAAGGGTTTCTCCAGGGCGATACGGATTGAACCGGTTGGGGTATTGACTCGCCATCTATGAATCTGTTTCAGGATATCCGGGTACACGGAAGGGAGTGTGGCAAGGTAAAACAGCACTTCCTGGGTATTGAGGTGAGGCGTCAGTTTGGAGAGAAAATCTTCTTCCCGGGCATCGGCCTGGAGGTACTCAATCTGCTTGAGGATTGCCCCTGCATTTGGATGGAGTGTGGAAAGGAAGTTGATATACTCGCTTTGGGTGGTAAACCTTCTTCCTATGGCCAGAATAGAGAGATTTTCGAGGTCTCCGCTGGGGAAGGAAGCTAGAGCCGGGAAAATTTTTCGGGTAAAAAGATGTCCGGTGGCGCCAAAAAAGACAAGCGTCATCATGGTTATATTCGCATAAGGACCGCCCGGGCAGGAGCCCCGTCGCCGGCTTTCACCTTTAGGGGGAAGGCCATGAAGTAATACCAGCCGGGGTTCACCTCTTTGAGGTATAGCCCTTCAAAAATCAGGATTCCCCGGGAAAGGAGAGTCTGGTGGGTGGCATGGTCGGGTTGATTGCGCTCAATACCCAGAGCGTCGATTCCCACTCCTTTAGGGTTTCTCTCGGAAAGAAACTGTGCTGCAGAGCGATCCAGGTACACGAAATCATCCCGATTCAAATCCTGGAAGGAGTTGTCGGTCTTGATGAGGAGAAAGGTTTCACGAGAGAGAAACGGCTCAAAGGGGAGAAGTTCTTTTTCGGTTATGACTGGTACGTTCCGAATTTCGGCAAGGTAGGCAAAACCCATGAAATGAGTGAGGGGAATCTGGTCAATGGAAGTGGCGTTGTGAAGCATGTGCAATGGGGCGTCAACGTGAGTACCGGTGTGGGTTTCTAAATTCAGACGCATTTCGTTCGCGCCCTCTTCCAGTGTGCGGACCACCGTAATGGATGGTTTCTTCTCTTTTCGACCCCGGTAGGTGGGCGTTTCGTTGGAGAGCTCCAGGGAAATATCAATAACTTCCATGACTTTCACCTCTTTTTGTCAGGAGTATACCCGAAAACGGAGTTCCTTATTCCGCATAGATCATTTTCACCGTCATTCCTCCATCGACCACGAGGTTGGTTCCGGTGATAAAACCGGCATTGTCGGAAGCAAGGAAAAGGCAGGCCGTAGCGATATCTTCTGGCCGCCCCACCCGCTGGGCAGGGTGTTGGAGATGGTCAATGGGTCGAAGCGACGGTTCTTGGCGAAGCGTTTTTTTCTTCCAGGCCGAAACCTCAATCCATCCAGGGCTTATGGCATTCACTCTGATTTTCCGGGAGGATAGGGAAATGGCTAACGCATGGGTGAGGGCCAGTACTCCACCTTTGGCGGCAGAGTACGCTTCGGTGTGTGGTTCAGACATGAGCGCCCTGGTGGAGGCAATATTGATGATGGCGGCGTGTTCGGGAAAAAGCGGTGAACATGCCCGGACCATGAGAAAAATGCTTCTGAGGTCCACGGCCAGAACTCTGTCCCATTCTGAGACCGTGAGGGTTTCAATGGGTTTTTGCAGGAAGATACCTGCGTTATTGACCAGAATATCTACTTTCCCCCACTTTTGGGTGATTTCCTGTATCCCTTTTGTTACCGATTCTTCGGATGCCACGTCGGCGTGGATAGGGAGAAGGTTTTCCCGGTGATTGTGCCATTCCATTTCCACTTCTGTGAGGGCCTCTTCATCAATGTCCCAGGGAGAAACCAGGGCGCCACGGGTTAAAAAAGCGTAACTTATGGCTTTCCCGATTCCCTGAGCACCACCGGTGACGATGACGGTTTTCCCCTGCATGCAGATTTCCTCCCTTCTGAGTTTATATTATCATAAGAGGGGAAGTATGGCCTGTTATTTTCTTTTCATACGACTCGACAGGGATAGCGAGATTCAGGTAGGAAAGCAAGGCCTGCGCACATTCCTGCGCGGTTTTTATGTGTACGTGGGAAGAGCAAAACGCGGGGTTATGAAGCGCCTGCAGCGGCATCTTCGCCAGAAAAAACGCAAGCACTGGCATATTGACTTTTTGCTTGAGGTGGGGAAAGTGGAGGGAATCGTTCTCTTTGAGGGCGATGAAGAGTGTTTTCTCGCCACATTTCTTTTCCAGCATCCCTGTGTTCGCTACGATGTGCCTGGCTTTGGTTCTTCCGACTGTTCTTGCCGGTCACATCTTTTTTATTTTGGAGACACTTTCTCTTTTGATAGTTTTCTTCCCACACTTAAGGTAGTTCCCTTTTTATACCGGGTGATCTGGAGGGGTGAGGAGGGCCTGCACCATCCTGGCATTGCGAACGGCATAGTCCCGGAAACAATTGTTGAACATGAGAAAAACGGTCTCAGCTTCCTTTGATGGCCCCTGGAGAACCCGAAGCCACTGCTTGAGTTCTTTTTCCTGGTAAAGGTAGTTGAATTTCTCCCAGATGGAGGCGTTGTGGTCTTTCCAGGCAGCGGTATTTCGTCCGTGGAATCGAATGACCATCGTTGAGGTGGTACGGGCCACCACCGGTGGTACCGTCCAGGGGAGTTGTGGTTCATCAACGCACACGTAGGTAAAGCGGAGTCGCTGTAGCAGAGCAAAGGTTTCCCCTCGTACAGCGTCTTCCAGCCAGCTTCGATGGCGAAATTCGATGGCTACAGGGAATCCCTCAGTATGTTCACGGAGCCACTCTAAATAGGCGATGGTGTCCTTTCCTTCCTGAAACCAGGGAGGAAATTGAAAGAGGATATACCCGAGTTTCTGAGATTCTTGAAGGGGTAAGGTAGATTTCAGAAAGGCCTGAAGACCTAGAGAAAGAAATTCCCGAGACAGGGTTCTGGCGTTCAGGGAGTCTTCTTCCTGAGCGTTACCGGGGAGTTCGGATAGGAGAAAAGAGGGGATATTTCGGGTGGTGGTGTTATGAAACGTGAGTAAAGAAAATGCTTTCAGATTAAAGAGAAAGTTGGGAGGTGTGCGTTCGACCCAGAGGCGGGTATTGCGCTCTGATGGAAAGGCGTAGAAGCTCGAGTCAACTTCAACAGTATTGAAACACGATGCGTAGAACTGTAACCGTTCTGCAGCATTTTTGACTGTGGGAGGATAAAAATTCCCCTCGGTAAGAAGCGTTTTGTCGGTCCAGGAACAGGTTCCTACAAAATACGTTGTCATTCTTTCACCTTCTGGTATTATACCCCTTTGGGTTGAAAGGTGATACAATGGAAAAAACTACGCTGGAGGTGTTTCTATGGCTGTAGAGAAGGTAGCGAATCTTCCGAAAAAAATGAAAGCAGTGGTCAACCATGCTCCGGGAGATTTTCGTTTCGAGGAAGTTGATGTTCCGGAAGTTGGTCCTTATGAAGTGTTGATTAGAGTGGGAGGATGCGGTATTTGTGCCGGAGACCTTAAGACCTTCCATGGTGCTCCCCGTATCTGGGGAGGCGAAGGTCATCCCTCCTACGTGAAAACTCCGGTCATTCCTGGGCATGAGTTCTATGGTCAGGTGGTGGCCTTGGGTGAAGGTGCCGGAGAAAAGTATGGTTTTTCTCTGGGAGACTGGGTGGTTTCAGAGCAGATTATTCCCTGTGGGAAGTGCCGTTTTTGCCTTGAGGGAGATTACTGGATGTGTGAGCGGCACTACATTTACGGTTTCAAAAAGGGAGAAGCTGAGGGAGCGTTTGCAGAGTATATGAAATTCCCTGTTAATTCCGTAAATCACAAATTACCCGAAGGATTCCCCTTGCGAGTGGCACCCTATGTGGAACCACTAGGATGCGCCATCCATGCGGTCAGCAGGGCAGATATCGATTTTGCCGATGTGGTGGTAATCGCCGGAATGGGAGCGATTGGTCTCGGGATGTTGCAGGTGGCGCGCTTAAAGAATCCCCGGCTCCTGATCGCCGTGGACGTCATTGAAAAACGCCTGAATCTGGCAAAAAAACTCGGTGCTGATGTGGTGTTGAACCCCAAAACCATGGATGCCATCGCCGAAGTGAAGCGGCTCACCGATGGGTATGGGTGTGACGTCTACATTCATGCCAGCGGCCATCCGCAGGGAGTCATCCAGGGGTTACAGATGATCCGCCGTCTGGGTCGGTATGTGGAATTCAGTGTCTTTAATCAGCCCACCAGTGTGGACTGGAGTATCATCGGAGATGTGAAAGAACTGGATGTTCGGGGAGCCCACCTGAGTCCCTGGACCTATCCGGAAGCAATCCGATTCTTGCAGAGTGGTCTGGTAAAGGCCGATGAACTGATCACTCATGAGTTTCCTCTGGAAGAATTCAAAAAAGCGATGGAAGTTGCTGAAAAAGGGGACGAATCCATCCGGGTGGTTCTTAAGCCTTGAGGAAAGGGGAGGTTACCTCCCCTTTCTTTTTTAAAGGAGATAGAGTATACTACCACGCTCTGGGAGAAATTTTCTGTGCTTTTTCTCATCGAGATAGGGTTGCAAGAGGAAGACAAGGAGTAACGGGATGTTCCGTGTGGTGATCAAAGATTTGAATAGAGTTGTTGCAGGGCGAAGTGGGGAAAATCTTCTTGAGATTCTGCAGCGGGAAGGCATTATGGTCGACTCCTACTGTGGGGGTATGGGGTCCTGCGGAAAATGTGTGGTACGAGTTCTGAGTGGTCAGGTTTCTTCTCCGAATTCTCTGGAGGAAAAACATTTGGGAGATCGAGTAAGGGATGGTTTTCGCCTGGCCTGTCAGACGATCATCTTTGGAGATCTCGAGTGTGAAGTTCGCTACTCTCTCTCGGCGCCTTCGCTGGCCCTCACCGAGACTCTTGAAACCAGGGTAGGGAAACTTCCGGTACAGTGTTTCCGCGTTGCCGTAGAAAAACCCTTGCTTCAGGAGGTCTCTTCTCTTCAGGAAATGGCGGAAAAAGTTTTACCTTCTCCTTTACCCTGGAGTAGTGTGGCTCTGGTTGAGCTTTCGCATCTGGTGGGGACGGATTTCGGGAAGGAACTGACCCTCATTGTGGATGAGAAAAGTGTTTTGTGGGTTCGTCCGTCCGACCCTTTGCCCTTTTTGGGTGTTGCTTTTGATATCGGTACCACCACGGTGGCCTGTGAGCTTGTAGACCTTTTGCGGGGGGTGTCGCTGGGGAGGGCGGGAACCCTGAATCGGCAGGTTCAGTTGGGTGCCGATGTCATCTCCAGGTTGCGGGCAATTCAGGATCGCCCGGAAAACCTTGCGAAACTCCAGTCTCTTCTTCTGGAAACCATGAATGATCTTCTCCAGGAAGTGTGTGAACGGGCTGGCGCAAAGGGGGAGCACGTTTTTGCGGTCACTGTGGCTGGAAACACCATCATGGAGCACCTCTTTCTGGGTGTTTCACCGCTTTCTATTGGTGTGGCGCCGTATGTTCCTGTTTTCCGTCGAGCAATGGAATTAAAAGCCAAAGACGTCGGCCTGAATGTCCATCCCGAAGCTCAGGTTTATCTTTTCCCTCAGGTGGCGGGGTATGTTGGAGGGGATGTTATCGGTGGTGTGAGTGCCCTGGACCTGGAGAATGAAAACCGTACCATCCTTTATGTCGATATTGGTACAAACGGTGAAGTGGTTCTTATCTCTCGAGGAACGATCTGGTGTTGTGGGACTGCAGCCGGACCGGCTTTTGAGGGGGCTCAGATTACCTGTGGGACCCGGGCCACGCTGGGGGCAATTAGCGCTGCGGAGGTGAGGGATGGAGAACTCAGGGTGTATACAATCGGGGATGTGGTTCCCCGGGGTATTTGTGGAACCGGTCTCATCGATGTTCTGGCGCTTCTTCTGGAGGAGGGGTTGCTTGGACCAACGGGAAGATTTCGGGAAAAAAATAGCCGGTGGGGTTCGCGTCTTGTGAAAGACAGGTCCTGGGCTTTTGTTCTAAGCCATGATTCGCACATCATCGTTACCCAGGACGATGTTTCGCAGTTACAGCTGGCTAAGGCGGCGATCCAGGCGGGACAAAAGATTCTTTTGCGGGAAGCAGGTCTTGAAGAGAAAGACATTGAGGAAGTGATTCTGGCGGGTGCCTTTGGAAGTTTCATTAATCCCAAAAGTGCGCAACGAATTGGCCTTATCCCTTCTCACGTTCCTTCCCGGGCGGTGGGGAATGCTTCGCTTTTCGGGGCGAAAAGGGCGCTTTTGTCTTTGGACTTTCGGAAGAAAACCGAGCGTCTGGCCTCTCGTTCTCACTATGTGGAACTTTCGGCTCGACCGGATTTTCAGGATTATTTTTTTGAGTCGCTCATCTTTGAGGTAGACGAACAGGGGGTTTGATGATGGCCGTTGTGAAACCATTTCAGGGATACTTTTACACCCAGGAGGTCGCACAGGAAAGAGGCATCGGAAAACTTGTTGCTCCTCCCTATGACGTGATTTCGGAGAAAGAGAAGCAGAGCCTTATGCAGGAAGAGTATAATTTTGTTCACATCATCCTGGGAAAGACCGAAGATGGATACGGGAGAGCCGCCCAAAAGTTATCAAACTGGGTGAAGGATGGTATTCTCAGGCAGGATACCGAGAAGTGTTTCTATGTTTATGAACAAGAATTTCGACTCACCGGGACCCATCGGGGAAAAACGAGGGTACGGACTGGCTTTGTTGCCCTGGTGCGCCTGGAGGAATTTGAAAAGAAGATCATCTTTCCTCACGAAAGAACCATGCCCAAGTACTCTATGGATCGTCTGGAACTCATGGAAGCGACTCGCGCCAATCTGGAACAAATTTTTGGGATTTACCATGATCCTAAGGGTATCGTGGATGGGATTCTTGAGGGGGCAAAAATTCCGGAAAACAAGCTCTTTGAATTCGTGGATTCCCGAGGAGTGGTGCACCGGATTTTCAAACTGGCTGATCCGGAAAAGATTGAGCAGATTAAAAGAGCCATGAATCCCCGAACCATTATCATTGCCGATGGGCATCACCGCTACGAAACCTGTCTTAATTACCGTCGTAAGGTTCGGGAAAAACTGGGTGATCCTCTGGAAGAAATCCCCGAGGACTACACCATGATGACACTGGTGAGCATTCAAAATCCGGGGTTGCTGATTCTTCCCACGCACCGTCTGGTGAAGAACCTACCCAAAGAGAACATAGCGGGATTTTTTGAACGTTGCGAGCAGTACTTCACCGTTCAGATCTTCCCCGATGAGCGGGCTATGGAAGAGTACCTTCGGACTGCTCCTCCCTATACCATTGGGGTGTACGACAAAGAGGAAGAAAAATGGGGGGCTATTACCTTGAAGGACCCCGCTATTATGGATGCAAGACTCGGGGTAGGGAATGTGAACCGGTATCTGGATACAGCCATTCTCCATGAACTGGTTTTCAAGGATATTTTGGGACTCGGAGAGGACGCCCAGGGGAAAAGCGAGTACATCGATTACCTGCGAGGGACTAAAGACGTTTTTGCCATTGCCCGGGAGGAGAATCAATATCAGCTTGTTTTCGTTATGCGTGCTACCCCCATGGAGATGGTGGAAAAAGCAGTGACTGCCATGCAGCGGATGCCCCAGAAATCGACTTACTTCTATCCGAAGGTATGGAGTGGTCTTGTGATACGATTCCTGGAGTAGGAGGATGAGCGATGCTCTTACAGCTTGCCCTGGATGCGTTGTCCTGGGAAGAGGCGAGAAGGCTGGCCCGGCTTCTTTATCGAGAGGTGGATATCATCGAAGTGGGGACACCATTAATTTTGCGGTATGGCCTGCAGGTAGTGGAAGAAATGAAAGGGATTGTGGGGGAAAAGCCGGTTTTTGCCGACGCCAAAATTGTGGATGCTGGGAGGTACGAGACGGAAATAGTTCTTCGGAGTGGGGCCGATATGGTGTCGGTTCTGGCCGGTGCTTCGTTTTCGACCCTCAAAGAGGCAAAGGAAGCTTGCCTCAAAAATGGGGCAAAGCTTGTGGTTGATACCATAGACCTTGCCATGCCGTCTCCGGCGAAAATGGAAGAACTGAAACTCATCAATCCGCATTATGTAGCCCTTCACCTGGCTTCGGATCTTGCTCAGGCAGGGCAAAACTGGGAGGAAGCCATGCGGTGTTCGCCCTTTTTGCAGGAATCCTTTGCCTTTATGGTGGCCGGAGGTTTGCGGCGGGAGTCGCTGCCTCGGGTATTGACTCTCCTTAAGCCCCAGGTCGTGGTGGTGGGTTCAGCGGTGACTGCCTCGCCTGCCCCTGAGGAAGAAATCAAGCGTTTGAAGGAGGTTCTTCATGAACTGGCGTGAACATCTCGAAACCGTGGTGAGCGAGGCTCGGGATCTCCTTTCCACGCTCAAAGAGGAGGAAGTTGAGGCATTTCTGGCGCTCCTTGAGGAGTATCGTCAGAAGCGAATTTTTTTCTGGGCTCGAGGGAGAAGTTTTCTTATTCTCAGGGGTTTTGCCATGCGTTTGATGCACATGGGATACACAGTGTATATTGTGGGGGAAGTGACCTGTCCGGCCATTGGAGGAGGGGATCTTTTTCTCTGTGCTTCTGGCTCAGGCAAAACGGCGTCGGTGCTGCTTTTCGCTGAAAAGGCCAGAAAAGTGGGAGCAAAAGTGGCGGCAATTGTGGGTC
>JABUEZ010000025.1 GCA_013314795.1 Candidatus Profundicultor aquiphilus
CATAAAGTTCTCTTTCAATTTCTGCAACAATGGGTTCATTATTCTTAACAATCTGCGCCTTCCCATCCGGGGTATAATCAAAGATACTAACGTAACCGCCCCGAGCGCTCCAGTAAGAAAGAATCAGGGTGTCACCAATATAGTAGGTCCCAAAATTACCCTTATCCGGAGTAAGGCGCAAAAAGGGAGAAACAAGCATCTGGTCAATACTGGCGATTTCCTGTGATGAGACCTCAAAAACAAAAGAACGAGCTGCACCCACACCGAGACTCAGCACCACACCAAAAATCATGGTGAAAACCAAGATTTTCCCGAACCTCATCATGATCACCCAACCTCTATTTTTCTAAGCTCTCTCCACTGGGAATAAAAGCCGAGGGAAAAGCTTCCCCTCCGAGATCCGCACCAATACGGCAATTACGCCCTATGATGGTCCGAGGTGGAACACGAGTGTTTTTCCCAATCACCGTGAGACCACTCTGAAGCATTTGTGGAAATTTTCGATTGGGAGTGCAATCTTCTCCATAACCGACGAAGGCCTCTTTCCCAATCACCACCAGCTTATCCACAATAACCCGATCCAGAAACGCTTTATGTTCAATCACCACATCATCCATAACAATAGAATCCCTAATTTCAGCGCCCTCACTTACGTAAACTCCGTTAAAGAGGATGGAATTGACTACCCGTCCGTTCACGATCGTCCCACTGCCCAGGATGCTATTTTCCACCACTGCTTCCTGTCCCAGTTTCACCGGTGGACGATCCTCAAGAGGAGTGTATATGGGCCATTTCTCCTCGTGGAGATCAATAGGGGGATTGGGTTTTAAAAGTTCCATGTTTGCCTCCCAGTATGCATCCAGAGTTCCAACATCTTTCCAGTAACCCTGGAAACGGAACGCAAAAACCCGACGCGTTCCAATCATCCTGGGAATGACATCCTTACCAAAATCAAAAGAGCTTCCCGGCCGTTGAGCTTCTTCTTTAACCTCCTCCTCAAGTACTTCCCGGCTGAAAACATAAATTCCCATGCTGGCTAAGTTACTCTTGGGATGAGCTGGCTTTTCCTCAAAATCGATGACTTTTCCCTCGGTATTAACGCTGAGAATTCCAAAACGATGTGCTTCTTCCCAGGGAACTTCAATCACCGAGATGGTAAGGTCAGCCCTGTTTTGCCTGTGAAATTCAATAAGAACTCGATAATCCATTTTATATATGTGGTCTCCCGAGAGGATGAGCACCAGTTCAGGATCTTTCTCCTGAATAAAGTTCAGGTTCTGATAAATTGCCGCAGCAGTACCCCGATACCAATCCGTCAACGCATCACTCACGTACGGCTGAAGCAGGAAAATACCTCCCTTAACTCGATCCAGGTCCCAGGCTTTGCCCGTACGAATGTGATCGTTCAGAGAACGGGGATTATACTGCGTTAGGATTCCGATGCAGTAAATCTCGGAATGAACACAATTACTTAAGCAGAAATCAATAATCCGATATTTTCCCCCAAAGGGCACGGCCGGCTTGGCCCGTTTTTCCGAGAGGATATCCAGTCTCCTTCCCTCTCCACCCGCCAGAATCATTGCCACTACATCCCTGGAGCTCACATCTTTTCCTCCTTAAAAGAAAATCCATTTTGTAAGAGCTTTCCAATCCGAGCGATCAATGAACAGAAATGACCCCAGAAAATGTTTTTTTGGGGAGATGGGTGATCTTCCCCCAACCACCAGAACCAGTCGCTCCCTTCTACCTGATAGAACAGTTCCTCTACCCGCTCTCTCACTGCTAAGGGTAAATGCATCTTCAGGGCCTCAAACCGCACGCGCATTCTTCCCAGCTCTTCCCAGGCCCGGTTTTTCTCCCAGTGACCGATCCAGGTGTCAAAATTACCAAAAATCCAGGAACCCGGTAAGACACTTTTAAGCTCAGACGACAACACATACTTTGAAAGATAACCAGAAGGCGTAACGGTTTCCAGTTCAGGATCCTGAGACAGAACCCGGTACAATTCAGAAAGAAATGGTAACCCATTGTCTACATAATACTCCCAGGCATTCTCTCCGTCAAGAACGATGCTGAGTACATAGGGTTTTTCCTCTTTTCTACCCAGGAGCTTTCTCTTGAGCCCCTCAATTTTCTGGACAAAATCACCAATTGCGTCCTCAGTCGAACGAAGATGGTACTCGAAACCGATCGCATCGGAGATGGCTCTGTCACGAAAAAAAATAGTCACTTTGCCATAGCGATGAGGTAAATAGAGTTCATCTTCCAGCTCTTTTCCCAGAGACTTCCTGAGAATATCTTCGTCGGTGGCCACCCAGGAGACCTCTTCTTCGGCAAGCAATCTAAGGGTTGCCTCACTGACCGAGCCCTCAGAGGGCCACATTCCCCTCATCACCACCCCCCAGGTTGATTCGGCAAACTCTTTTCCCCTCCGAACTTGCACTCTGGCATCCTGAGGAAAAGCAAAACGAGTTTCTGGAAGGGCAACCCCAGGGTGGGCAACGCGAGCAATCTCGGTATCGATAAGTAAAGGAAGGATAGGGTGATAAAATGGCGAAAAAGAGATTTCGATCTGTCCAGACTCAAGAAGCTTGCGGTACTGGGTAAATATTTCCCGAAAGGTCTTCTGCGTCTCTTTCCATATGATTTCTTTATCTTCTTCCCGATAGTTTCGGCCCTTCTCTTTCAAGGCCCGGAGATCTGCTTCCTGGAGGGTGAGTGGATCAAACCAGATCAACTGGTACAGAATTTGCAGATCCAGGAAATCCTGAGTTTCAAAACCCTGCACCCCCAGGGATGCTTTTTCCTTTAACTCCCCGTAACGGGGAAACGCCGCATAGGTACGGGGGGAAGCAACCCAAAAAAATTGTTCCAGAATATCTTGTTTCTCTTTCTCGGTAAGCAGCGAAGCGTTTTTCTTCGCCAGGATCATGACGCGGTCTTCTTTGCCCTCCAGGTAGAGCTGAATTTGACGAAGTAAAGAAGGGACAAAGTTGAAGGTAACTCTCACCTTTGGAAAACGTTCCAGGAGTTTACCCATGAAAAGGTAATCCTTGGTGGCATGAGTTCGCACCCAGGGAAGCACAAAAGCCTCTTCTTCCTCGCTAAAATAATAGGGCTGATGCATATGCCAGATGATGTTCACATATAGCTTCTTCACGAAGGCATTCACCTCAATCCAGTCGCACTAATTCAATCTGCTGAATTTCACCATCTTTCACATCCAGATACGCAAAAGAAAAGAAAGGAGCAAACACAAAATCGGTGGGACTTCCCGGGTTTACCCATACCACACTTTCTATTTTCTCGATACAGGGTTGATGTGTATGTCCATAGACGAGAAGCCTCAGGTTTTCACCCTGAAACGCCTCTTTAACTTTCCGACGCGTCTCTGCCGGAGACCCAAGACCATGAATGAGACCGGTGCGGATCCCCTCCAACTCGAAAACTTCCTTTTCTGGAAGCTGTGCCTTTACTTCCTGAGAATCCATATTCCCCCGAACCACCTTGAGTGGGGCAAACTCTTTAAGCCTCTCCATCACCCACCACTCTGTAAGATCTCCAGCGTGAAGAATAAAAGAAGCTTTTTCCAATTCCTCATACACTTTTTTGGGAAGGTCTTTGGCTCGCTCAGGAAGATGCGTATCAGAAAGAATTACGATCCTCACGGCTATGCACCCGGACAAAATTCCCCAGTTTGCCTGGTATAAAATCGCTCCGCAGCCTTCACGGTGTTCGCCATAAGCATGGCGATGGTCATGGGGCCAACTCCTCCTGGAACGGGGGTAATAAAAGATGCCCTGCGGGAAACACTCTCAAACTCCACGTCACCGACGAGGCGGTCTCCCACCTTATTGATTCCCACATCCACGACCACCACTCCCTCCCGAACCATATCTCCCTTAATCATTTCCGGCACTCCACAGGCAGCAACCAGAATATCAGCCCGGCGGGTGTGCTCTAAAAGGTTGGGGGTTCGAGTATGACAGATCGAAACTGTAGCATTCGCCCCTTTCGCCTTTTGCACTAAAATCATGGCCAGGGGTTTACCAACGATATTGCTCCTCCCCACGATGACCACATTTTTCCCCTCTACTTCGATCTGCGAACGCAAAAGTAACTCCTGCACTCCCCAGGGAGTGCAGGGAAGAAATATTGGATCCCCAATCATGAGTCGACCAAGATTATACGGATGAAATCCATCAACATCTTTATCTGGAGAAATTCGGTAAAGTACCTCTTTCTCCAGAATCTGGGGTGGAAGTGGTAATTGAACCAGAATTCCGTGGATTCTGGTATCCTGATTTAACTGTTCCACCAGGTCAAAAATCTCTTCCGGTTTGACGTCACCAGGTAAATGATACTTGAAAGAAGCGATCCCTAATTTGGCACAGGCCTTTTCCTTGTTTCGCACATAGACTTGACTCGCAGGGTTATCACCCACCAGCACCACCGCTAAACCCGGCTGAAAATTCTTCGCCGAAAGATACGCAATACGGGGCTTTAATTCTTCCTGGATCCTTTCCGCAATTCCCTTTCCGTCAATAATAAAAGGGGCCATTTTTAACTCTCCCTTCCTTCGCGATTCTCAAAGAATCGAATCAAATTCTCACAGGAAGCGTTCAGGATTTTGTCTTCGGGAAATTGCATTTCCTGAAGCATCCCCAGAGCTTCGCGGAATTCCCCCACTTCCTCGCAGAAATGCGCATCACTCGAGACGACGACCCATCCCCCTCTCTTTTCAACCTCCCGAGCAATAACCCGGCAATTTTCTTTGCTTCCCTTTCGACTCACCGAAAAAGAGCTGTTATTGATCTCGATAACTTTTCCCCTGGCTACGGTCTCCTCCACAACCCTATTATAGTCCAGGGGAAACCGGGGATTTCCTGGGTGGGCCACAATATCCACCAGGGGATTCTCAAGTGCCCGAAGTAACGCCTCAGTATTCTCTTCTCTTGTACCTCCCCGAAAGACCTGAGGATGAAAAGAAACAATCACAAAATCCAACTTGCGCAGAACTTTATCCTCGAGGTCAAGTCTTCCATCAAAATCAACAATATCTACCTCGGCCCCGAAATAAACCCGAATCCCTTCAATTTCTTTAGGAAAGTGGCCTCTGGCTTCAAAGTACAGCGGAGAAGGTCCACCGGGCATACTGGGGCTGTGATCGGCAATCCCCAAAACCTTGAGACCCTTTCTCAAAGCAACATGAACATTTTCAAGAACTGTGCTGTATCCATGACCACTGGCGATGGTATGAACATGCAAATCACCCCAGATTCTGACCATTTTCCTACCTCCATGCTTTACCTCTCTTTTCTGAGAAACCTTTTTACCATGCTTTCAAACCCCGAAATTGGAGGATCACTCAGCAAATCCAGGCCCCGTAGCCAGGCATTGTAACAAACCCATTGATGAAAAAGAGCCATCATCTGCCCTACCATTTCCAAATCAGCCTGGTGATAACAAAGTTCGATCCACGATACTCCTTCTCCCTGAAATCGAGAAAGAAGCGCTGAACCTTCAGCCCGATGAAACCGATAAAAAGAAGCCCGATCCAGGAGATTCCATTCCTCAAAAGAGAATTCCTTTTGAAGGGGAGTGGGGCGTTGAAAAAGTAAACGCTGCTTATTTTCTTCGCCCCGGACAACCACAAAAAGCGTGGAGCTCAAAGTATCCTTCCAGAATGGCCAATCCTCGCAAGTATCCCAAAAGGAGAGAAAGTCCCTCGCCCTAAAACCCATATTCTTCTCTCCCCGGCAACTCTTCTCCAGAAGCGAAAGAAACGACTGAAAAAGCGAAAGGAGAAATTGATTATCGACCAGAAAGCATACCTCTTTCCATCCGGCTTCGTTACGCATCAAAAGCAGAGACATGAGCATCGCCTCTTCCTGAAGAAGAGGGTACCCTTCGACAAACCCCTGTTCCAATTCTTCCACACCGATCCCCAGACACAGGAGCGGGAGATAAAGTAACGCCCCCCGATGCCAGAAATAGTGATACCCATCTTCTATGGGGAAAAAAGGGTAAAACAGGGTCCTGGCTGCTTCAGCCACGATACCATGGGTACTCCCCAGAAAAACTTTTTTCCAGGGAAAAACAAAACTGAGTGTAAGAAACTTGAATTCTTCTATTCGTCGAGGAAGAATGACCCCTACTGTTTCCTCCGGAGGAAGACTGGCGATAAGTCGCTCCAGCAGTGCAAGATCGGAATCGCTACAGAAATAGAAGGACTGACCCCCGCTCATATTCAAAGCGTACTCCCGAGAAAAGTTCTGTAAACAGAGAATCACTTCATTGCTTCCCAAAAAAACCACATTCTTGGAAAGGCGCAGCACAGCGCGATAAAAACTGGCTACCTGTTCCAGGTTTACCGCCCCGTCCCGAAAAGGAGGTACAGGAAAGGTATCGCGCAAAACTCCAACCTCTTTCCTGAGCCCTTCCATAGCGGGAAGAACCCGGACAAACTCTACTCGTGTGCTTTTTCTTTTCTTCTTTCTCTCCATAATCCGTACCGGATACTGTCCGCCAGAGCTTCCCAGCTTGCTTCAATGATATCAGTCGAAACACCAACAGTGCCCCAGGTTTTTTCTCCATCGGTAGATTGAATCAGAACTCGAATTCGAGCCGCGGTTCCCTCTTTTTCCGACAAAACCCTCACTTTATAATCGGCAAGCCGAATCTTTTCCAAAGAAGGGTAAATCCTCTGCAGAGCCTTCCGCAATGCGTTATCCAGGGCATGTACCGGTCCATCTCCCTCGGCAGCTGTGTGGACGATTTCGCTGTCCACCCGCACTTTAATGGTCGCCTCGGTTGTGGTATCGCCTTCACCCCGCTTTTCCACGATCACTCGAAATCCTTCCAGATCGAAAAATTTCATCATCTCCCCCAGGGTTTCCCGTAAAAGAATTTCAAACGATGCATCTGCTCCTTCAAACTGATACCCTTCGTTTTCGGCTTCTTTAATCTTCTGAATCAATGCTGCCACTCTGGGATCCCGAGCATCCAGCTTTACGCCCATCTCCTCAGCCCGGTAGATAAGGTTACTTTTCCCAGCCTGCTCTGAAACCAAAATTCTCCGCTCGTTTCCTACCAGTTCCGGTGAAACATGCTCATACGTCCTGGGATGGCGAAGCATGGCGCTGGCGTGAATGCCACCCTTGTGCGCAAAGGCACTTCGACCCACATATGGTTGGTAATCATCATGCTTCATATTGGCAATCTCGCTCACAAAATGAGAAGCGTCAAAAAGTTTCCGCAGATTATCATCCGAAACAGGGTGAATATCCATCTTTAACTTCAGATTAGGGATGATGGTGCAGAGATTGGCATTGCCACACCTTTCACCATACCCATTCATGGTACCCTGAATATGTGTTGCACCCATTCGCACCGCCACAAGCGTATTGGCTACTGCCACACCACCATCATTGTGCGCATGAATGCCCAGCCTGACACCCTGACGAGAGGCAAAGAATTCCCAGACCTTTCGGAAAATCTCTTCCACTTCAAAAGGAAGCGTTCCCCCGTTGGTGTCGCAGAGAACCAAAACTTGAGCCCCAGCCTCATAAGCAACCTGCAACGTCCGAAGCGCATAGTCTGGATCATCTTTAAAGCCATCGAAAAAATGCTCCGCATCAAAAATGACTTCTCGCCCCTCCCGAGCAAGAAAAGATACCGAATCTTCAATCATCTTGAGATTTTCGTCGAGAGTAGTTTTTAATGCCTCACGGACATGCAAAACCCAGGATTTTCCAAAAATAGTCACCACCGGAGTTTCGGCCTCAAGAAGCAAGCGAATGTTGTGATCCTCCTCTACCTTGACCCCTGCCTTTCGCGTGCTCCCAAAAGCACTAATTTTTGCCGTTCGGAGGTTTACCCTCTTAATTTCTTTAAAAAAATTGGCATCTTTGGGGTTGGAACCAGGCCATCCCCCCTCGATATAATGAAAACCCAACTCATCAAGCTTTTCGGCAATCTGTACTTTATCATAAACGGAGAAGTTAATTCCCTCCGCCTGCGAACCATCTCTCAAGGTGGTATCGTAGATCTCAACTTTTGTCATTCCTTTTTCACTCCCCTGCCAGCACCCTTCGAAGTTCAAAAAGATTTTCTACCACAAGATCTGGTTTCACCTGGGATATCTCAACATCCTGTCGAGAAGTCACACCAGTCAGAACCAGTACCGAGAAAACTCCACAACACGCTCCCAGGGCGATATCCGTATCCAGACGGTCTCCAACAATAACCGTTTCTTCCTTCCGGAAACCCCTCGCCTCCAAAAGAAGATCAAGAATTAATGGCGAAGGTTTTCCAAAAACTCGGGCTTTTTTCCCCGAACAGGTTTCGATGCCGGCAATAATTGCTCCCGCACCCGGTAAAAGCCCATTGTCAGTGGGATAGGTGGGATCGGGGTTTGTCCCAATAAACTCAGCACCATCTTGAATGTAACGGAGTGCCTGACTCATTTTTCGAAAATTGAATTTCCGATCCATTCCCACCACCACAAAATCCGCTTTCCCTCTCAACACAGGACGAAGCCCACAGTTTTTTAACTCCTTCTTAAGTCCATCCTCACCAATTACATAGACTCGAGCCCCCGGCCGAGTTTCACCCAGATACTTTGCCACAGCAAACGCCGACGTGAGGATTTCTTCAGGAAATGCTTTGATACCCATCTTCCCAAGCTTTTCAACATATTCTTCCCTGGTCAGGAACGTATTGTTAGAAAGAAAAGCAACACCATAACGGTGGGTCCGTAAAAAATCGACAAACTCCCGGCCACCAGGAATAGGCTGATTCAACAAATACAGTACCCCATCGAGATCCAGAATAAAGTTTTTCCAGTTCCCCAAGCAAGCTGCCTCCCTTTCTGAAATTGTTAGATAACAATGATACAAAAAAAGCAAAATGAAGTCAAAAACAAAGGGAATGGAGAATAACGCCATGCTAACCTTACCCACAAACTTCTCCTTCTCAAGCAGCGGAATCTCCAGATACCACTGGTTTCTCTTCTTGCTCCCCGCGATAAATATGATAATATTCTTGTACCTTAGCGTACTACGTAACAGGAGGAGTAACGGTGAAAAGTAAAATCAGCGTTTTCTATGGAACTGTAGAGGAAGACATCAAAATAGCGCTTGAAGACCTTGCAAAGAAGAAAATCATCGAGCGCATCTGGCAAAAGGACCATACAGTGTGGAAAAAAGACCCAAAGGAAATCAGTAACCGCCTTGACTGGCTCACGATTGTAGAAGAAACAGAATCCCAAATAGGAGAATTACGGCAATTTGCTTCCGAACTCTATCAGGCAGGGTTCAGGCAGGCAATTTTACTGGGTATGGGGGGGTCGAGTTTAGCACCGGAACTATTTGCCCAGGTGTTACCACGAAGTGATAATGCACTCGAATTTCTGGTCCTTGATACCACCGATGCAGAAACGATATCCCGGTATACTCAACTTGCCCACCAGAAAAAAACACTGTACATTGTTTCCACAAAGTCGGGAAATACCTTAGAAACCCTGATGCTTTTCCGCCACTTTTTCGCTCTGGCACAGAAAAAAAACGACGGAGAAGCTGGACAACACTTTGTGGCCATCACTGACCCTGGAAGTCCCCTGATTGACCTGGCACAAGAGCACCGCTTCCACAAGATTTTTCTCAACAACCCCAACATTGGCGGACGATACTCGGCTTTTTCCCTCTTTGGCCTCGTTCCAGCCATTCTTGCAGGAATCAACGTAACATATCTCCTAGAGTCAGCAAAGGAAGGAATGCAAAAATGTTCACCAGATCTTCCCTTATGGGAGAACTACGGCGCCCTTTTGGGAAGCATGATGGGCGTGCTGGCCAGGAAAGGGCAGGACAAACCCACATTCTTTTTCTCGCCACGAAGATGGAAAAGTTTTGGAGATTGGATTGAACAGCTCATCGCTGAGAGCACTGGAAAGGAAGGAAAAGGCATTCTCCCGGTTATTGAACTTTTCCCGCAACATGTCAATCAATACGGGAAAGACCGATGGTTCGTAGTGATCAGCGAAGAAAAAGATATCTCCATGGAGCAATTTCTCCAGAAAATACGCCAGGAAAACTATCCCTTTTTCCATGTCGAACTCACAGATCCGTATGCCCTGGGGGAACAAATGTTCCTGTGGGAATTTGCCACAGCCGTTGCCGGTTACTTCCTGGAAATTAACCCCTTCGACCAGCCCAATGTGGAAGAGACCAAAGTACTCACCAAGAAGAGAATCCAGAGCCCCCAGGCGCTTTCTGGAAAAGACCTTCTCCCCGTCAGCGAAACTGTCAAAATCATTCCTGACCATTATACCTCTTCACCCCAGGAAGCCTTCGCACACCTTTTCTCACGCCTTTCCCAGGATGGGTACATTGCCCTTCAGGCGTTTCTCCCCTATAGAAAAGACATCGAAGAAGAACTCTGGAAGATCGCTTCACTACTCAGGGATAAGACCCATTGTGCGGTAACCATAGGGTTTGGACCGCGCTTTCTCCACTCCACCGGACAACTCCATAAAGGTGACGCTGGAAAAGGCGTTTTCATTCAGTTCCTCAACGAAAATGCTCCATCGCTTCCCGTTCCAGGTGAGAGTTTCGACTTCGATTTTCTGAAACGGGCCCAGACTTTTGGGGATCGTGAAGCTCTTCAAAATCGTGGTCGCATGGTCATAACCTGTCTCGTTACGGAACCAATTTCGAAGGCTCTAGCCGCAATTCGAAGGCTTCTCGAGAATCCCTTGTTCCCTGAGCGGTGAAGAACCGAGCCATCAAAGGATAAACCTCCTCGGGATGTGTCTCCATGGGACAATGTGCGGCACCCTGAATAATGTGAAGTGGTGTCTCAGGAAAGAACTGCTGAAACCTCTTTGCTTGTTTCATGGAGACAAAGCGATCCTTTTCACCCCATATAAGCAAAAAGGGGGGATGGGGCTTCCTCCGGAACGAGGAAAGTTTCAGGGAAGATGCTCTATTCGTCAAGCTCAGGAGGCTTCTGGCTGTTCCCGAAAGTCGAAGCGGAAGTAAGTACCCTTCTACTTCCGCTTCGGTAGGTTTACGACCATAGGCCGAAGAAAGGCTGCGCGTAATGCGGGAACGAGAAAGCAATACATTGCGAATGAGCATAACCCAACATGGTTGTGTCAAGGGAAAGGAAGTAAAAATCTTCAGGAAACGGAGCGAAGGAGTTTTCCAGGCAGCATCGATGAGCACGGTACTATAAAATCGTTCCGGCGCCTCCATGGCCATCAGAAAAACCACACCTCCTCCCATAGAATGACCGACAAGATGCCACTTCTTGTTGGCCACAGACTGCGGTACCGCATGACGATCCAGGGCGGATAGAAATTCCAGAAGTAACCGAGCTCGGTTTTTAGGTGCATGGAGTTTCCCCACTATTCGTTCGCTGTACCCAAAACCAGGTAGATCTACAGCCACCACCAGATACCCTGCCTGAACGAGGAAGGAAGGAGCATATCGCCAGGAAAAAGTTGAGCCACCCAGACCGTGAATAAGGAGTACCTTCCCCTTCGGTAACGATGGAGACCATACTCGGTAATGCAAAAAACAATCGCCGTTTTCCCAGAACTGACCATTTTCAAATGGTGACCCCTGTGCCAGCCCATTTTGCGTCACCGCCAGAATAAGAATCAAAACGCAAAGAATGATATATCTCTTGATCTGGATCATGTTTCCTTCACCCGCCTTTGCACCATGAATTCCCGAAAAAGTCTGAGCGCTTTTCGATGAAAAGATGAGAAAGGGTACTCATCAAGACGATTCACTTCTTCCCAGTGATACTCCTCGGAAGAAAAAGTCTCCCTGTTAACATCGATGAAAAATATTCGAGCTTTAATCCGGCGTTGGCAATATGTATGGAAAATTTCTCCTATTAATTCTGGCACAGAATCACGGTCACGGAAATCTTTAGGAATTAATTCATCCGGGGAGGCATTTTCCTTCCAGGGAAATTCCCATAAACCACCGAGAAATCCTCCTTCAGGGCGCCTTCGGATCAGAACCTGACCATCCCGATGGCAGAAAACCACTACGGCCTCTGCACTTTTTAGGGAGCGTACCCTCCGGACTGGCCTTATAATCTGAGTATTCCGCTGAAAAGCCAAACAATACTGCCTTACCGGACAGAAGGAACAACGAGGGCTGCGAGGAACACATATCAAGGCCCCCAAATCCATAATGGCCTGATTCACCAAGCGGGCCTCACCTTTTCGAATGAGGGATAATGCGAAATCAAAAACCATTTTTTGAGCTTTTCTCGTCTCTACGGGAAGTGAAAGATCTAAAAGACGAGCAAAAACTCTGGATGCATTCCCATCAATTGCCGGATACGGCAGGTTATAGGCAATACTTAAAATCGCGCAGGCAGTATAGTGTCCAATACCTGGAAGGCCACGAAGGATGTTATAATCTTTGGGAAATTCCCCCTGAAACGTTTCCACTACCTTCTCTGCCGTTTTCCGCATATAGCGAGGCCGAGCGTAGTAGCCCAGACCTTCCCAGACCCGCAACAATTCTCCTAGGGGAGCCTCAGCAAGGGCAAAAATATCCGGAAAACGCCGCATCCAGAGAAAGTAACGGGGAATTACCCTTCCCACCTGTGTTTGACAGAGCATTGTCTCCGCAACCCACACACTGTAAGGAGAATAATCTTTCCTCCAGGGAAGCTCACGTCCTGCTTTGCGGAACCACTGGAGAAGTTCTGTGTGCACTTTTTACTCTCCTTCAGATATGATATGGATAACCACCATCCACAAAGAAAAACAAAGGAAAGGAGAAAATATGCCCATGGCCAGCCGAACAGTGAGAAATGAAGATGTTCAGAAAATCATCGTAGAAATACCCGAAAACCATAAACATGCGCGGACCACAATTCTCCTGAATGACGGAACTGAGCTCGTTTTCCAGGAAGCAACGATAGCCAACCTTGTCCGAGCTTATACCACCGTGAAAACCCACCCCTTCACTACCAGGGTGGTTCTGGTAGGACAAAAAGTCCTGGCGCAAAAAGAAGGGTATGCCGAATGGCAACTTCTTGAAGAAACACATTGATATGGAGAAAACCTGCGCTCCAAGCAACCAGGATCTTCGATTGAGTTTCCATACCCCTACAGGGGTACAACCCTTTCTATCTTTCCACTTTTTGCCGACTGAAGAGCTGCTTCGACAATTGCCTGAACCACAATTCCTTCTCCAAGACCTACAGGGGGAAGTTGGTTGTGCTCAAGGGCATCAAAAAAGCTGCGTAACTCTTCGGCCACCGCATCAACCGGAGAGATCTCCATGGCCTCTTCGTTACCATCTTGGCATAAAATAGTTTCAATCCTCTTACCCCAGCAATGTATCCTTTCTCTCCAACAAGTTGAAAACAGACATTGCGTTTCTGTTTCCCCGGGAGTTCCGGATATTCACTGAGCCACCCCCCATGAATAGTTGCCACAGTCCCACCAGAGTAATGTAAGGTAAGATATGCTCGGTCCTCTCCGGCTCCTCCCTGGAAATTCTGGGTTGTACAGAACACCGCAAGAGGCGTCTCCGCCACAAGCCAGTTACTCAAGTCGATTATGTGGGAGAGAATCTCATGGAGTACACCACTCTCTAAATACCACGGCTGGGGAGGGGTAGCCTGAAAGTAATTGAAGGCCAGAAACTGCAATGGACCCATCGTCCCTTGCGCAACCATCTCTTTCGCCATTCGGAAACCCTGTTCAAATCGCATTTTATAACCAATCCCTAATCGCACCCGCTCTCTCGCAGATTTCTTTTATTCTCCGCGTCTC
>JABUEZ010000026.1 GCA_013314795.1 Candidatus Profundicultor aquiphilus
GACAGATAGGGACCGAACTGTCTCACGACGTTCTGAACCCAGCTCGCGTACCGCTTTAATGGGCGAACAGCCCAACCCTTGGGACCTACTCCAGCCCCAGGATGCGACGAGCCGACATCGAGGTGCCGATCCTCCTCGTCGATGTGGACTCTTGGAGGAGACCAGCCTGTTATCCCCGGAGTACCTTTTATCCGTTGAGCGATGGCCCTTCCACACGGAACCACCGGATCACTAGGCCCGACTTTCGTCTCTGCTCGAGGCGTCCCTCTCGCAGTCAAGCTCCCTTATGCCCTTACACTCAACGCACGATTTCCAAACGTGCTGAGGGAACCTTAGGGCGCCTCCGTTACCATTTAGGAGGCGACCGCCCCAGTCAAACTGCCCGCCTGACACTGTCCCTCAGGAGGATTCACTCCTGCAGGTTAGAATCTGGATCTACCAAGGGTGGTATCTCAAGGATGGCTCCAGAGGAGCTAGCGCCCCTCCTTCTCCGCCTCCCACCTATCCTGCACAAGGCACACCCGGATACAATGTCAGGGTACAGTAAAGGTTCACGGGGTCTTTCCGTCTAGTCGCGGGTAGCAAGCATCTGCACTTGCATTGAAACTTCGCCGAGCTCCCCGTTGAGACAGCGCTCCAGTCGTTACGCCATTCATGCGGGTCGGAACTTACCCGACAAGGAATTTCGCTACCTTAGGACCGTTATAGTTACGGCCGCCGTTTACTGGGGCTTCAGTTTGGAGCTTCGCCTTGCGGCTAACTCCTCCCCTTAACCTTCCAGCACTGGGCAGGCGTCAGGCCCTATACGTCGCCTTACGGCTTAGCAGAGCCCTGTGTTTTTGATAAACAGTCGCCAGAGCCACTTCTCTGCGACCCCCTCAGGCTTGTGGAGCGAGTCCACTCACCCTACCGGGGCACCCCTTCTCCCGAAGTTACGGGGTTAGATTGCCGAGTTCCTTAACGGGGGATCACTCGCGCGCCTTAGAATATTCATCCCACCTACCTGTGTCGGTTTGCGGTACGGATACCTCCGGACCTCGTTAGGGGCTTTTCTCGGCAGCGGAGGATCAACCAGTTCGCCCCCGTAGGGGCTCCCCATCACCTCTCGGTGTTATCGAGGGAGGGGATTTGCCTCCTCCCTCCACCTACGGGCTTAGACAGCCTATTCCTCCAGGCTGCTGGTCTACCTTTCTGCGTCACCCCATCCTCAAGCGGTCAGAGGTAGTGCCGGAATATCAACCGGCTGCCCATCACCTACGCCTTTCGGCCTCGGCTTAGGATCCGACTAACCCTGAGAGGACGAGCCTTCCTCAGGAAACCTTAGGCTTACGGCGAGAGGGATTCTCACCCTCTTTATCGCTACTCATGCCGGCATTCTCACTTGGGATACCTCCACGAGTCCTCACGGTCTCGCTTCGACGGCCTACCCAACGCTCCCCTACCAATCAGAGGTTACCCTCTGATTCCACAGCTTCGGTGGCAGGCTTGAGCCCCGAGAATTTTTCGGCGCAGCACCACTAGACCAGTAAGCTATTACGCACTTTTTAAAGGATGGCTGCTTCTAAGCCAACCTCCTGGCTGTTTCAGCGGTACCACCACCTTTACCACTTAGCCTGCTCTTGGGGACCTTAGCTGGTGGTCTGGGCTGTTCCCCTTTTGACCACGGAGCTTATCCCCCGCAGTCTGACTCCCCGGATGAAAGAAGAGGTATTCGGAGTTTGATTGGGTTTGGTAGGCGGGTAAGCCCCCTAGCCCATTCAGTGCTCTACCCCCTCTTCTCAACTCCGGAGGCTAGCCCTAAAGCTATTTCGGGGAGAACCAGCTATCTCCAAGTTTGATTGGCCTTTCACCCCTACCCACAGCTCATCCGAGCAGTTTTTAACCTACATCGGTTCGGGCCTCCATGAGGTGTTATCCCCACTTCACCCTGGCCATGGGTAGATCACCTGGCTTCGGGTCTACGAAGACTGACTCAAGCGCCCTATTCGGACTCGGTTTCCCTCCGGCTCCGCACCTTAGGTGCTTAACCTTGCCAGCCTCCGTAACTCGCCGGCTCATTCTCCAAAAGGCACGCAGTCGAACCGGTATGGACTAGGTCCATACCATGGTTCTTCCACGTATTGTAGACATACGGTTTCAGGTTCTATTTCACTCCCCTCCCGGGGTGCTTTTCACCTTTCCCTCACGGTACTGGTACACTATCGGTCGCCAGGGAGTATTTAGCCTTAGGAGGTGGTCCTCCCAGATTCCCACAGAATTCCACGTGGACCGTGGTACTTGGGGACGAAGAACCGAGAGACCAGCGTCTTTTCGCCTACGGGGCTTTCACCCTCTCTGGCGAGGCTTTCCAGACCTCTTCGACTAAGACCTGGTTTTGTGACTCTCTGGCCGCATCCTGGTTTGGCCCTTCTCCGCCCCACAACCCGCAATGTGCAACGCCCAGGAGCTTGACACACACTGCGTTTGGGCTGTTCCCCTTTCGCTCACCACTACTCAGGGAATCACATTTTGTTTTCTCTTCCTCAGGGTACTGAGATGTTTCAGTTCCCCCGGTTGGCCTCCCTCTTACGAGGGATACTGGAGGTTCACTCCAGTGGGTTGCCCCATTCGGGAATCTCCGGATCGACACTTGCTTACAGTTACCCGGAGCTTATCGCAGTTAGCCACGCCCTTCATCGCCTCCTGGCGCCAAGGCATCCACCGTATGCCCTTTTTTACTTGACCGCAAACCTGTGATGACAAAACTTTTACAGGATCTTGCTTCCCCAAATCTTTTATTCACTTTTCAAGGTTCATGCTCTGAAGAGCAATAGGTATTGTATATGCTTTGGGGGGATTTTGCAAGGGGGGAGGGGAAGTTTTTTAAAAATAGTCTGCCGGAGGAAGGTAAAGGCGTTCCGGAAAAACCTTCAAAGGACACACCATCACCGTCTCCCGGTCCACTACGTGGGGAATTCCAAGCTCGCTTAAAACTTCCGGATGGTGAAAAAGTTTCACAGGTTTTCCAAATGCCCGAAGGAGCGAAAGCACGCTAACGGGGTTTTCTTCAAAGAAGAGGTCAAATACTTCGATGCTCTGAGTTCCCGGCAAAATATATCCGATTGTCTTCCCCTTCTTTCCCCAAAACGCCAGATTCTCCCCCTCCCGGAAACGCGCGCTGTACCGATTCCACCGCTCCAACCCCCGCAGATATGAGTGGTTCCTTACCGGAACAAGGAGCTTCCTCTTTCGGTAAAAAGCTTCATACTGTTCCAGAATCTCCCCAGCTTTGGTCCGTGCAAGCCCGGCTTCTCCTTTCCCTTCCGGTTCCACCTGACCCACCCATTTCTGGTAACCTCTGAACCCAAAACGCTCATAAAAGGATGGAATCTCCGTAACCAGAACAAGAAAAGAAAAATCCTCCCGCTTGGCCTCGTCAACGGCTTCCTCCAGAAGCTGCGAAGCAAGACCCTTTCCTCGAAATGCAGGATGGGTCGCCACATTGGCTACTCCTCCTCCAAGAAGGACCCTTCCTCCATCAGAGAAAAAACGCCGCAGAATCCACAAACACGAAACAACCTCTTTGCCCTTCTTCGCAAGCCACACATCCTGGGGACGGAAAAAGGGATCAAAACGCAAAAAACTCCAGTAATATCCGGCTTCATCCTGGGGAAAGACCATCCGGAGGAGCTGAACAACTTTCGCAAAATCCCTTAGAGTTCCTCGTCGAATTTCCACTTATTGCTCCTTTTCAAGCTCTTTGATTCGTTCCTCGATCCAGGCAAGCTCTTCTTTAATCATCGCGGCCCGTCTCTTCAGGAATATCAATTCCTGTTCCTTTGTGTAAAATGGCATTTCCCATGGCCCATGGCAAAAGAAACCACAGCCCATCCCCCAGAACCCATGTCCTCCATAGCCAAACAACCCTTTCACCTCCTCCCTTGAGAGCTTGAATTCGCCCTTCAACGACCAAAAAGATCCCAGGCGTAACTCCAAAATGGTCTCCATCCAGACCCTACCCCGACAATGAGAGCTCAATAATCTACAACAAATTCGGCAAACTTGTCATTTTACGGATTTAACGTTCCCTCCAATTGCAATATAACTCAGGCAAAATCTTGCAAATTCCCAGCCTGGCCGCAATCAATATCACCCGTAGGATCAAATAAAGCTTTCCCAAACCACTCTGTATATCAACACTATACCCCCTTGTCACACTTTCAGAAATATCAATTTGAGTCTATAATGGAAGAAATAGAAAGGAGAGGGAAAGCATGAAAAAGCTCGCTCTGGTAATCGGTTTTTTCCTGATTTTGGCCACATCGATTTCCTTTGCCCAGGAAAATTCCCCGGAAGAGTGGTACCAAATGGGTCGGGAGTTTCTGGATCAGGGACAGTATGAAAAGGCCCTGGAGTATTTGAATCAAGCCCTCGAAATATCCCCAGATGACGTGGCAGCACTCAACGATAAAGGAGTAGCACTTTATTTCCTGGGACGATACCGGGAAGCGGTGGGAGTCCTTCAAAAAGCCCTGGAGCTCGATCCGGAATACACCACAGCCTACTATAATTTGGGAACCACCTACCTTGAGATCGGCGATTACCCTCAGGCCGAGAAATACCTGCAGGAAACGCTGAAGCGAGAACCAAACCACGGTGATGCCTGCTATAACCTGGGTCTTGTTTACCTTGACAGCGGAGAGTACTACAAGGGAGCAGTGTACTTCCAGGAAGCCTTTCGACTCTCACAAAACCTCAACGCCCTCAATAATCTGGGAAATTGCTATTATTACCTGAGATTTCTCGATTTAGCAGAAGAAACCTATCAGAAAGTCCTCGCCAAAGACCCCGCCTACCTCTATGCCCACTATAACCTGGGCAATGTCTATACCGATAAGGGAGAAGTCCAAAAAGCCGAGGAATCTTACAGGAAAGCCATTACCCTGGAACCAGGGTACGTTGAAGCCCATAATGCTCTGGGTAACCTCTACTACACCCAGGAAAAGTACAATCAGGCCTTAGAGGAGTACCAGAAGGTGGTTGCCCTTGACCCTTCCTTCATCTCGGGGTGGCTTAATCTGGGAAACACCTACTACGAAATGGGATACCTTTATCGTTCCATCGATGCCTACGAAAGACTCCTTGAACTCAACCCCAACGACCACCAGGTTTTAACATATATCGGCATCAACTACGTAGACCTCGGGAGATACCACTCGGCCATCGAGAAACTCCAGGAAGCCCTGCGCATTCAGCCTGACTATGCTCCTGCGTTCTTTAACCTGGGTAATGCTTACTTCGACATGAACGATTTCCCCCAGGCCATCGCAATGTACGAAAAAGCGCTGGCGCTTGACCCCTCTTACGCCATCGCCTACAACAATCTGGGCAATGCGTACGTATTCGCCAATAATTACCTCAAAGCAGAGGAAAATTACCAGAAAGCCCTGGCAATTAACTCAGGATACTTTTTAGCCCGTTATAACCTGGCAAATCTTTACTTCAAAATGGAAAAATATCCTGAAGCCGTTGCGGAATATGAGAAAGCAGTCGAACTCGACCCCTATAACCCAGAAGTTCATTACGAACTGGGACTGGCGTACTTCAAACAGGGAGACATCGAAAAAGCAGAGGGGCAGCTTGGAATCCTTGCAGAACTTGATCCGAACCTCGCTCAGGAACTTCAGAAAGAAATGGAAAAGGAAGTAAAATAGGAAACCTTACTGCCCAGACCGAGTGCTTTTCCGTTCTCGCTTGAGGGCATAGAGTCGTTCATCGGCCAACCGGAAAACCTGGATGCGGTCTTTTGCCTCCTCCGGAAAGGAGGCCATCCCCCAGGACATTCCCACTTTGAGGGATGATTCTTCTAATTTTTCCTCAATTCTCCTTAACACTTCCCCCACCATTTCGGGAGTCGCCCCCAGAAAGATTACAATAAATTCGTCCCCACCATAGCGGAATACGAGATCGCTCTGCCGAACCGAAAAGCGCAGCATCGTTCCGAATCGCTGTAGCACCTCATCCCCCTTCTCATGGCCGTAACGGTCGTTGCATTCCTTAAAGCAATCAAGGTCCACAATGGAAAGAACAAAAGGGGTCCCCTGTCCAACCAGGGTCGACACCACCCGCTGGAGGGCCCGCCTGTTTCCTAATCCTGTGAGCGGATCCCGATCCACAAGTTTTTCGAGATAGAGAAGACGCCGAGCCACAGAACCCTGCCCTTCTCGCAGTAAGAAGAACAAAAGCCAGGTGTTTACCACCAAACCCAGGATGTAGTACCCCCAGAAAGCACTTCCCCGCCCCAGAGCCCATCCCCCAAGGACGGCAAGGAAAACAGTATCGGCACAGCATATCCAGAATGCCCCACGCAACTTTCCCTCCAGAAGGTACATTCCCGGAGCCAGAACCAGGAGAAACAGAAAGGGACTCGTGTACCACCCTGATAACCCGACGAGCGACACGGCCAGAAACATCCAGAGCACAGGCGAAAGCGAAAAACGAACTTTCCCCTCCACCCATTTTCCCAGTACCAGCATCCCAAAGGCAAGAAGCGGCAGGTACCACCACCGTTCTGAGTGACTCACCAGAAGGTAACCGGGCAAAAACACCAGAATCAAAAGAAGATAGCTATACCGTATCAGCGTCCCCAATTTCGTCGATGGTTTATTGATCCAGATCAAATGGATGCTCCTTCTACGGTGTGTGAAAAAGAAGTTTACTCCCTTTACTTCAAAAGTCAAGAGAGGTTAGAGGTGAAAAAGGTACGAAACTCCCTCCATGTCCACATACTTCCTGGAAACGATGTGATACCCCGTGAGACCGAGTCCCCGTGCCAGCATCTGGAGTCGATGCCAGTCAGCTTTTTGAGGCAGGGTTTTTACGTCATAGGCCCTCTTCCCGTTGAGGAGAAAATCAATTTCCACCCCCGTTTTTTTCTGGTAGTAATGTAACTGTCCCTGCACACGTAAATTCTGGAACACGGCATTCTCAAAAATTTTTCCTTCCTCAACTGCTCCCAGATAGCGCAGTAAACCACAATCGCAGAGATAAACCTTGGGTGCTTTACGAATCTCCGTATCTTTTCTCCGGTGAAAAGGCCGCAAAAGCTCAATGAAATAAGTTCCTCGAAGAAAGTCAACATATTCTTTAACCGTGGAACGAGCGACTCCCAGCTCCGTAGACAACTTCTGAAAATCAATTTTACTTCCTACTCGAGTGCTCAAAAGGAGGATGAGGTCCCGTACAACCTCGTTTTTCCGAAAATCGGCGAGTTGACCTACTTCCATCTGGAAAAAAGAGGTATAGATATCTTCCAGTGCTTTTCTCTTCTCTTCCACACTGGATTTAAGCACCACCCCCGGAAAACCACCGAACTGAAGATACTCCTCGCAAAGGGGGAGAATCGTCTTATAAAACGCCTTTAAACGGAGGACGTCCCCGGATCCATGGATGGGACTTTCTCGAAACACGAGAAATTCTTGAAACGACAAGGGAAAGAGCTCAAAAAGGTATTTCCGTCCTGACAGCGACTCGGCAAAAAGATTCTTGAGATAAAAGCTTGCCGAGCTGGTGAGAAAAAATTTGACTGCATAGTGGTCCAGCAAATATTTCACCACCGAAGGAAGTCTCCGAACAAATTGAATCTCGTCGATAAACACGTAAGCTCTCTTTCCGAAATCAATCCCCAAACTCTCCAGGGTTTTCCGGACCATTTCAAAGTTTTCTTCTTCGAAATATCTCCGGTTCAAAGGATTTTCGAGGTCGAGAAAAATCTTGTTTTCAGAAGGAACACGCTCATAAAGCCACCGAAGCACTGTGGTCTTTCCGGTTTGCCGCATCCCGGTAATGACAATGGCTTCTCTTGACTCGATAAAGGGAGCAATCTGATCAAAAATGATTCTTGCCTTGATGACCATGAGTATACCGTAGCTTTAACCCAACCATTTGTCAATTTCAGTTATCATTTAGTAATACTTTTTGATAATTATGATTTTCATTTGGTTGGGTTTTCAAAAAATATACCGATTGTCGTAATTCGATCCCTTCCGTGATCCCAACATGATACCCCATCAAACGGAAAACGAAGGCATCACTCATCCCTCTCCGATGCCAAAAACTCTATGGAACAAAAGAACCCGCCAAAGCGTACCATGTAGTGAGAGTTTCTGCCATCGGTGCAGGAAGGAAGGGGATACAATGAAAAAAATTATAATTTCCACCCTGATGGTGGGAGTATTCATTTTCTTCTGCGGTGGATGTGTGGTGAGTGTTCCCTCTCCACCTCTTGTGACGCTACCGGTAGAAGAGCAAATGATTCGAGGCATTAACGAATTTGGGGTATCACTCCTCCGGGAACTCTGGAAGACCAAGGAAGAAAACCTTTTCCTTTCTCCGGCAGGAATCGAGATGGCCCTCTCCATGGCCGCCGGCGGGGCGAGGGGCAAAACTCAGGAAGAGATGCTCAGGGTTATGGGGCTTTCGGGAATGACGCTGGAAACCATCCGGGAAAACAACCTGAACCTGGTAAAAATGCTCAATGGGGCCAGTGCCAAGGTGGAGGTGAGGACCGCCAATTCTCTGTGGGCCAGGAAGGGAATTCCCTTCTATGAGAGTTTCCTTGCCAACACCAGGCAATATTATCAGGCAGAAGCAGAAATCGTGGACTTTGCCGACCCCGAAACCCTTTCTCGAATTAACCAGTGGGTAAACAAAGCCACTCATTCCAAAATCGACCGGATTCTGGATCGGATTCCCCAGGATGCCATCCTCGTCCTCCTCAACGCGATTTACTTCAAAGGAAAGTGGCTATACCGCTTTGACCCGCAGAAGACCCAGTCTCTGCCCTTTTACCTTCTCTCCGGAGAGCCAAAAAACCTCCCCACCATGTGGCAAAAAGGAAAGTTCCGTTACACCGAGAACGACCGCCTGCAGGCGATACGGCTTCCCTATGGGGACCCCGGGTTCAGCATGTACATCATCCTTCCCCGGGAAGTGAACGGTGTGGAAGAACTGCTCCATTCCCTGGACGCATCGGACCTGGAAGCCATCATTCAGGGCATGAGCGAACGGCAGGGAGAGGTGTACCTGCCCCGTTTCACCATCACCTTCGAAGAAGTGCTGAACGACATCTTGAAAAGCTTGGGCATGCGGGATGCCTTCGACGAAATGAATGCCGACTTCAGCGGGATGCTCCCCATTCCACCGGTTGCTTACGTGAGTGAAGTGAAACACAAAAGCGTCCTGGAAGTCACCGAAGAGGGAACCGAAGCCGCCGCAGTGACGTCGGTAACCATCAACCTCACCGCAGCCCCACCGGAAGAATCTTTCCTCATGAGGGTTGATCATCCTTTCTTACTCTGTATACGCGACGAACGGAACGGTCTCTTCCTTTTTGTGGGGGTGGTAACCAACCCGGAATCGATGTAACCACTCGATTTCGTCCCAGCTCTTTGGCTTTATAGAGAGCCAGATCAGCCTGATGCATGAGTTCTGGAAGTGCGGGAATCCCTTCTTCCCACACGGCGATTCCAATGCTCACCGTTACCCGGATGGAGTGTTTCCCAAACCGAATTACCTTTCCTTCAACGGCTTGACGAATTCGCTCGGCCACAGCCCAGGCTTTTCCCTCATCGACCTCGGGGAGGAGAACGGCAAACTCTTCCCCACCCAGGCGGGCAAAAAGGTCGTTCACCCGAAGTTCAAGCTCGATGGTACGAACCACCTCCACGAGAACCACATCGCCCCCTTTGTGACCCACGGTGTCATTGACCACCTTAAAATGGTCAATATCCAGGAAAAGAAGCGCCAGGGGCCTCCGGTATCGCCTGGCCCTCTCGATTTCTGCCCAGGCCAGTTCGGTCCACTTCCGCCGGTTCCAGATACCGGTGAGTTCGTCTTTCTCTGCCTGTTCCCGAAGCTTTTCAAAATGCCGGTATCGCTCGGTGATATCCCGCAGATACCAAGCCGTTCCAATCACACGACCTTTTTTCCCCTGAATCGGGATTTTCCGCACTTCGTAAAACCGGGTTTCCTCCCCCTTCCGAACGGAGAAAGGGCGAATATCAAAGGATACACTGGGGAACGAATACGTTCCCAGATTCGGCACCACTTCCCCAAGGCTCTTTCCTAACCATTCCCGTGAAAACCCCGGTATTATCTCATGTACTGCAGGGTTAAAATCGACCACCACTCCCAGGGGATCGGTGACAATGACCCCATCCAGCATGCTTTCAAAGATTTCATGCCGGGCAATGGGTGAAATATCCAGAAACCCTGCCCGAATAATGGCCCAGGCTATAAGACACCCGCCGGCAGTTACCAGCGAAGGACCAATATCGAGTTCCCAGGGAATCAATCGCAGAACGTAGATGAGAAAACCCCCCAGACTCATTCCTCCGGCAACCACCGGAGCTATGGCCCGGCTCCGGAACGACGCCTCAACCCTGCGGTAATAGAGGAGATAGAAAAAAGTCCCGATGAAGAAGACCAGCACAAAGACAACGGCGTGTGCAACGTAGAGAGGACCTCGCCCCAGGGCAGCAACCGGGAAAAGACCCCGACCATCAATTCCGATAGAAGCATAGTAGTAGTGGTGGTATTCATTGGTGAGAACCGCAACAAGGGTCAAGAGGGCAAGTCCCCAGAAGAGCATAAGCCACTTTCTCTGCCCTGTCCGGGGAATTCTGGTAAAAGCCATGCTTGTCCAGAGAAATGCGAAAGGAATAAAGGCAATCCCGAAGTACTCCACCCGTAACCACAGGAAAAACCAGGCCGTATCAACCTTCATAATCTCAAAGCCATATCCAAAAGCGTATATCCCACAAAAAAGAAGCAGAAATCCCAGGGGCCGAGCATAGGAAACAAATCGGTGGTTCCAGAACGACAAAAAACCCAGGGAAAAGGCGAGTACCGCTGAAGCGAGACACACTACGCTGTAAATAAGATTGGGCTCAATCAAAAACGACTCCCCTTCCCCAGCCTGTTTCTACACTTCCCACTCTCACAAGAGTAACACATCTTTTTCCAGAGAACCATCCCCCGGATATGGAGAATCTCCACTCCTTTCTCCCGAAGAGCCGGTCCGATCAGACGCTTCCGGTGACACCGGTTTGAGTCTTCCTCCCCACAGAGAAGGGTAAACCGAAATCGCTCCCCCAGGGTTATCACTTCTTCAATGCCTTCTTGAAAAAGCGCAGAACCCCGCCAGCGTTCATAGTCAACTTCGCCATCTTCTCGGCGAAACGCCTCACCTTCCGGCCGCCCGCCCAACTTGTCTCCCAGAAAACTCTAAGGTGCTCTTCCAGAATCTTCCGGTTAAAATGCGGCACATATCTTGAATAGGGCCTGGAACGGACGTCCACCACCAGTTCAATCCGGTACCTCTCCAGGAGCCCCAGAAAACGCTCCACAGAATGATTGGAATGGCCAACAGTATAAATCGTCACCACGGGGATTTATTCTACCACACCACGAGCACCACCAGAACGCAAAATCATCGAGGGTAAAGGAAGACTGCCAGGAGAAGAAAGTTCCACTTCTCCCATTTACTTTCCCCACCCAATCTGAAAGAATAAAGAAAGAAAGGAGGAGATACCAGTATGGATTATGGACGATTAAAAATGGAAGATGTGGTCCTGGTGAGTATTTTTCCCGGGGAGTACGTTCTGGAAACCCTGGAAGAGGTGATTCAAAAGGAAGGGATAAAGCACGGTGTCGTCCTCACCGGGTTTGGAACGCTTTCTGAAGTCCATCTTCACTGGGTGATGACCACCGGCCTCCCCCCGGTTGAACACTTTGAAAAATATGAGGGTCCCTTCGAACTGTTATCACTCCATGGGGTGATCGTGAATAGCGTCCCCCACATCCATGTGGTGGTCTCAGACGTCAAGGGGGCTTATGGGGGACATCTTGAACACGGAAATAAAGTCCTCTACCTTTGCGAAGTGGCCGTGGGGGTTCTTGCGGATTTCCCCATGCAGCGGGAAGTGACTCCAGAGGGCTTGAAACAGCTCCGCTTCAGAAGGTAGGTGGACAAAGTGGCTCTGCCGGAAAAGGAATTTGAAACCAGGCTAAAGAGGGTCCAGGAACTCCTGAAAACCAAAAACCTTGACGCGCTCCTTATCTACTATGACGAGCTCAACATCGCCAATGGATGGTATCTCTCTGGCTGGTGTCCCCAGTTTGAAAGCGGCTGTATTTTTGTTCCTCGAAGCGGCGAACCCATGATTCTGGGGGGACCGGAGTCCGAACCGTTTGCCCACACCGACTCAAGCATCAAAAAAACCCGCAATATCCCCTCTTTCATGGTTCCAGGGGAGGAGTATCCCAACGCCAGGATTTCTTCCTTTGCCGAAGTCTTCAAAGAAGCAGGGTTACAGGGCAAAAATGAACGGATCGGCATGGTGGGGTTTGCCAAAATCCCCCTTTCGGTTTATGAACGCCTTCGGGAAGAACTGAAAGAGGTAGAACTTGTGGATATCACTTCCGAATACGAATCCTTCCGGGTGATCAAATCCCCCTGGGAAGTGCAGCAAATCCGCCGGGCGTTTGCCATGGCCTCGGAAGCCTTCCAGGCCATGGAACCGTTCGTCCAGGCGGGTGTAAAAGAAGTGGAAGTGGCCGCCGCCGGGGAAGGGAAGGCCCGATCTCTGGGCGCCAACTGGTTTGCCTTTCAAACCATCGTGGCCAGTGGTAGGCGCACCAACGCCGTGGTCCCCACCGCTTCAGAAAAAGAACTCGAGATAGGTGAAACAGTCATGCTGGGCCTGAGTCCCCGCTCCAATGGCTATGCCGGGGTCTTCGGCTACACCACAGTGGTGGGAAATTACCCAAACGAAGCACAACGCCAGTGTTTCCAGGACTTACAAGAAGCCTATCGTATCACAAAAAGTAACCTCCGACCAGGCATCCGAGGAAAAGACCTCGATGCTGTCACCCGGGAATTCCTGGTGCAACGCGGCTACGAAAAGTACCTCGTCTGCCCCTTTGTGCACACCATCGGCCTTATGGAAGCCGAAGGCCCCTTCTTTGGACCCCACAGCGATGATATTCTCCAGCCGGGGATGACGGTCTGCATCGATGTGAGCGTCTTCGGTGTTCCCGAAGTCCACGGTGTCCGGTTTGAAAGTGGCTACCTCATCACCGAATATGGAGCCGAACCCCTTTCGCATTTTATGGAGGGAAAAATCCTGGCATAATACTCTTTGAGGTGATTCAATGAGCACGGTGAAAGAACGGGTTGACCGCCTGGAAGAAGCCTTAATGCGCCTGGTGTACATCCAGCAGAAAACCGAAATTGAACTCCAGGAATTCAAAAAAGAAATGAAGGCCTTCAAAGACGAAATGCTGGAGTTCAAAAATGAAATGAAGATTTTCAAAGATGAAATGCTGGCATTCAAGGATGAAATGAAGGTTTTCAAAAATGAAATGCTGGAGTTCAAGGATGAGATGAAGGCTTTCAAAGATGAGATGCTTGCATTTAAGGATGAAATGAAGGCCTTCAAAGATGAGATGCTG